>JAOZRX010000084.1 GCA_029939945.1 Candidatus Izemoplasma sp.
GTAAGATTAAAAGGTAAAAACATTAAGGAAAGAGTTGAACTTATGATAAGTATTTATCATCCTAAATTTAGAGAACAATTAAGAAAAGAAGCATTAGAAATAGGTTTTATCTAATGAGTATTTTTAATTATAAGAATTACCAGATTAACTACACAGTTGATGGTGATTTAAACTCTGGTAAAGAAATAATCATAATTCTGAACGGAATTATGATGTCTTCACTTTCTTGGGAAATATTCAAAGGTACATTCACTAAAGATAATGTATTAATAAAATATGATATGTTTGATCAAGGATTAAGTTCTAGATTAGATCATGATTATACACAAGAGATTCAAGTAGAGTTATTAAAAGATTTACTTGATTATTTAAAAGTTGAAAAAGTTAATCTTGTAGGAATAAGCTATGGAGCAAGTATTGCACTGCAGTTTTCAGTAAAATATCCTGCGTATATTAACAAGATGGTTGTAGCTAACGTTGTAGCTAAAACATCACCTTGGCTAAAAGCCATAGGTGATGGATGGAATGAAGTAGCTAAATCTAGAAATGGACTTGCTTACTATAATATCTCTATTCCATATATTTATTCTCCTCAGTTTTACACTAGAGAGATTAAGTGGATGGAAGATAGAAAGAAGATATTAATACCACTATTTAGTAGTGAAGAATTTTTAAACCAAATGGTAAGATTAACTAAAAGTGCAGAAACACATGATGTAGTAAATGATTTAGATAAGATTACTTGTGAGACTTTAATTATTTCATCAAGTGAAGATTTCTTAACTCCAGTTTTTGAGCAAGTTTATCTTCATTCAAAAATAAAGAATTCTAGTTTAGTAGTTATTCCAAAATGTGGACACGCTAGTATGTATGAGAAACCAGTAATATTTACCACCTTAGTTTTAGGATTTATTAATAATGATCAAATAGAAAAAGTAGTTTAAAAGGAGGAATTAGTAATGTTAAATAAGAAAAAAGTATTACTACCTAATGGAGAAACATATGCTTATATTGATGAAGGAAATGGGACAGAAACGATTCTTTTAGTTCATGGAAACATGAGTAGTGGAGTGCACTATAAACCTTTAATAGAAAGATTTAAGAATGATTACAGAGTTGTAGCACCTGACTTAAGAGGATTTGGTGATTCGACTTACTTGGATCCTATCAAATCTTTAGAAGATTTAAGTGATGATCTTTATTTATTTTTAGCAGAACTAAAAATAAATAAAGTGCATATTGCAGGTTGGTCTACAGGCGGAGCAATAGTTTTAAAACTTGCAGCTAAACATCCAGAGATGATTGATAAGATAGTGTTAATTGAATCAGCATCTTACAGAGGATATCCTGTCTTTAAGAAAGACGCAGAAGGACAAGCAATAGTAGGTGAAGTATATGACAACATAGAAGAACTTGCTTTAGATCCTGTCCAAGTACTTCCAATGGTAACTGCCTTTGAGAAAAATGATGTAGCGTTCATTAAATATATTTGGGACTTATTAATCTATCCAGTTAATAAACCTATAAAAGAAGATGATGATTTATATCTTAGTGAAACAATGAAACAAAGAAACATTATTGATATTGATTGGTGTTTAACAACATTCAATATGTCTCATTCATCTAACTTAGTTAGTGAAGGAGACGGATCAATTGATAATGTAGTAGCTCCTGTATTATCTTTATGGGGAGATAGTGACATTGTTGTGCTTGAATATATGATTGATGAAACTGTAGCTGCATTAAAGAATGTTGAGAAAGTAGTATTAAAGAACTCAGGACATTCACCTTTAGTGGATTGTCCTAATGAACTATACAAACTAATGTTAGATTTTTTCTAAATATCTCCTATATCAAATAAGTAAAAGAGCATAAAATTTTATGCTCTTTTACAATGCCTTATTTGAATGTGGTTATAAATAGCCGTTTAATTTGATTATCAAACAATTATGGTAATTTGTAAACGTTTTACTTTCACAAAAAATTCATACAATAAACTTATTTAGTATGGTATAATATTTAAGAAATAATTTTTTCTATTATTTAATGATATTAGAAATGAAACGGAGGATTCACATGGACCAAGAAATTAATCAAGAAGTAGAAATAGATTTAGTCCGTTTAATAAAAGTAATATTACGTAAATGGTTACTTATATCTTTAATAACATTAGCATCTTTAGTAGTTGCTTATGGATATGCGTATTTAGTATTAGATGATACCTTTACAGCGGAATCTAGTATGATAGTACAAGTATCTAACGATGGGGAATCAGA
>JAOZRX010000003.1:0-54548 GCA_029939945.1 Candidatus Izemoplasma sp.
TTGATATTGTCTTGTTGAAAGTACTCCATCAACAAAATCTTCACGTGACATATTTCTCGAGATTCTCAAATTATCTAGAAATAAGCCAAAATCCTTTGAAATGTTATTCATGTGGAACCTCCTTGTAGAAGTAGTTGTTTATTTTCTTCTTTTTCTTCCTAAACCTATTCTATCGTTTAATTTCATTATTTTCTTATATGCAACTTGATTTGCTCTATCTCTACCTTTATCAAGAATATCATCAAGTTCTTTAGAGTTGATAAGTTCTGCATATCTTTCTTGAATTGGTTTCAATTCTTGATAAATAATTTCTCCTAAATCTTCTTTAAATTCTTTATACCCTAAACCTTCATATTTGCTTTCTATAGATTCAAAAGGAATATTCGTTATTACATGATAAATTGTCATTAAGTTAGAAATTCCAGGTCTATTTTCTGGATCGTATTTCACATTACCTAAAGAATCAGTTATTGCAGACTTGATTCTTTTTTTGATAATATTTTCAGGGTCTAAAAGATTGATTCTTGATTTCTCGTTATCATCACTTTTACTCATTTTTGATGTTGGATCAGATAAACTATTAATTTTTGCTCCTACTTCAGCAATAAGTGGTTTAGGAACAGTGAAAATATCATTATATTTATTGTTCACTCTTGTAGCGATATCTCTAGCTAGTTCTAAGTGTTGTTTTTGATCTTTCCCGACAGGTACATATTCAGGATCATATAATAAAATATCACCAGCCATCAAAGTTGGGTATGTGAAAAGACCAACAGTAACACCTGTTTCTTGTTTTCTTGATTTGTCTTTGTATTGTGTCATTCTTTCAAGTTCGCCAATATATGAGTTACATTGTAATAAATATGCCATTTGTGAGTGGGCTGGGACTTCAGATTGAATAAACAAGTTTACTTTTTCTGGGTCTAGTCCGCATGCTACATACAATGCAGCTAACTCTTTGATTTTCGTTCTTAAGAACTGTTTATCTTTGTGAACTGTAATTGCATGTAAGTCTGCAATAAAGATAAAAAATTCATAGTCTGGCATTTGGTCTTGTAATTTAACAAAGTTTTTGACACTACCTAAATAAGTTCCGATGTTTATTGAACCTGTTGGTTGAATTCCTGATAAAATTCTTTTCATGATAATTTCCTCCTTAAAAATAAAAAAGTCCGTCCTATAGAAAGGACGAACTTATAAAAATCCGTGGTACCACCTTTGTTCTAGAAAATATTCTAGCACTAAGTCTTTTAACGCAAGATTTACGGGCATGATTAGTGCCACTCATAGATCCATTCATATTAGTGATTATGTTTAGCTTACACCATTTCTAAACTCGCTTTATAATCTTAAAAATATTACTAATTCTAATCATCGTTTTTGTATCTTGATTAAATAATACAATAATTATTCTTTTAATGCAACCTCTAATTCATCTAACAAATTATTTAGGCGGTTTACAACAGCCATAAATGGTTCTTTTGTAGTTAAATCTATTCCAGTTTTAATAACTTGGTTTACAGGAAAATCATTTCCACCTGATTTAAGAAGGTTAATATGTTTCTCAATATTACTTGGATTTTCTTTAACTAATTCATATAATTTTAGCGAAGCTGCAAAACTAGTTGAGTATTGATAAACATAAAATGGTGTATAGAATAAATGAGGTATATATGCCCAAACATATTCTTTTCCTTCTTCTTTAGTAATATCAATATCATAAAATTCTTTATATAAGTCTACCATGATTGCAGATAAAGATTCATGAGTGATAGGCACACCTTTCTCAGCTAATTCATGTGCTTTTAATTCATATGCAGCGAACAAAGTTTGGCGATAAAATGTTCCCATTATATCATCAATAGATTGTTGTAATAATGTAATTTTATCTTCTTTAGTTGATTTTGCGTTTTTGATGAAGTAATCAAGTAGATTATGTTCATTAAATGTAGATGCTATTTCAGCTACAAATATCTGATAACTTTGAGTTGCAACAGGTTGGTTTTCAGCAGCAAATAATGAGTGCATTGAATGTCCTGCTTCATGTGCTAGAGTGAAAACACTATTTAATGTATCATCAAAATTTAATAAAATAAATGGATGTTCATTTATAGCACCCCATGAATAAGCACCTGTTTGTTTTCCAACTGATTCATATACATCAACATAACCATCTTCAAGAGCGCTGTGTGCTTTATCTTGAAAGTCTTTAGAAAAATGTTTGATTGATTCAAAGAATAATTCTTTTCCTTCTTCGTAAGTAAATTTAGATGTGCTTTCAGCTAAACTAATAAAACGATCATAAGTGTGATGTTTCTCTAGTTCTAAATATTCTTTTCTCATTGTATAATAGCGTTTAATCGGTGCAGTATTATCTTTTGCAACCTCAACTAGATTCTTGTATACATCTAGAGGAATATCGTTACCAAATAAATAAGATTCTAAACTAGATTTGTAATTTCTGCTTTTCATTCTAGCAATATCTCTTTGGAGTATCGTGTTATAAACTTGTGCGTAAGCATTTTTATGTTCTTTATATTGACTGAAAATCGCCTCGAAAACAATTTTCCTATCTTCAGGAGATTCCAAGTCAGCTAGATAGCTGCGATAATTTCCACTAGTAATCAGAACCTTTTCTCCACTTGATAAAGTAACTTCTTTATCAATTTTATCAGCAACAGCAAGAGCAGAATAGATTTCACTTCCTTGATTTGATAGTTGTGAATAGTTAGCTAGTAATAATTCGCTTTTTTTGTCTAAAATATGTTCTTGTTTTCTAAAAAGTTTTTCAATTGAAAAACTATATTCTTTTAAAGTTTCATCTCTTGAGATAAACTTATCAATTGTTTCTTTCCCTATTGATAGTAGTTCTGGAGATTCATAAGCAGTAACTTGGTTCATCTTACTCATTAAGAATGCCATCTTTTGAACTCTGGCAGCATTGACAGTATCCTGTTTATTTAAATCTGCTAATAATGCGGCATATTGATAAACTTTTAATAATAATTCAGCAAGTTCTTTCTGAAGTTTATAGTATGTAACAAACTCTTCGAAAATATCTAATTTACCTTGAAATTCACCTAATCTATTGATGATAGTTTCAAGTTTTTCATAATCGTTTTCCCAGTCTTTTAATGTTGGATATAAATTTCCTAAATTCCATTTCATATGTATCACTCCTAACAACTTTATATATTATATCATAAATTAAGAAAAGTAAAAAGAAAACGCTATCACAATTAATGAATTTACTTGAATCTTGTATTTTCTATGTTATAATAAAGTTGAAAGTTAGTTACATTATAAAAATTATAAAAAAGAAGGTGATACTGATGATTCAAATATACACTACGCCAAGTTGCTCTTCTTGCCGAAAAGCTAAGAAATGGTTTGACGATCATCGTATAGAATACCGCGAGAAAAATATATTCAATATAAGACTCACAAGAGATGATATTATCCTTATGTTAAAAAATACTGAAGGTGGATTTGATGATATAATTTCTACTCGTTCAAAAATATTTCAAGAAAAGAATTTAAATATAGAAGATATGACAATGAGTGAATTAACAAATTTTATTATTGAGAACCCAAGTGTCCTTAGAAGACCTATCATCGTTGAAAATCATAAAATGCAAGTAGGCTATAACGAAGACGAAATAAGAACTTTCATACCAAGAAGATTAAGAGAAATTATTATGTGTACTACATGTGATAAAGGGGAAGATTGTGATTACATGAACGCCCTTAGTATTTACTTTAAAGAACTTCAAGAAAAAGAACAAAAAAGAGCACACACTAATTAAGAGTTAACTTAACATTAAGTTAACTTTTTTTTGTAAAAAAACTAAAAGAAAACGCTTTTATACGAGTGCTATTTGTTGTAATTTATAATCAAAAGAATTATAATGAGAATGAACTAAAAAAATATTAGGAGGAATTAAAAGATGGCTATAAAAGTTGCAATTAATGGATTTGGTCGTATTGGACGTTTAGCGTTTAGAATTATGAATGAAAATCCAGATTATGAAATCGTAGCATTAAACGATTTAACTGATGCTGAGACACTAGCATACTTATTAAAATATGATACAGCACAAGGTAGATACAAACATGATAGTATTACTGTTGATGGAGATAGTATCGTAGTTGAAGGTAAGAAAACTAAAGTTTATGCACAAAAAGACCCTGAATTATTACCTTGGAAAGAATTAGGTGTAGAAGTTGTTCTTGAATGTACTGGTTTCTTTACATCAGAAGCTGGAGCTGGTAAACATATTACAGCTGGAGCTAAGAAAGTTGTTGTAAGTGCTCCTGCAAAAGGAAACGTAAAAACAATTGTTTATAACGTTAACCACAACATTTTAGATGGAACTGAAACTGTAGTAAGTGGTGCTTCTTGTACTACAAACTGTTTAGCTCCTGTTGCACAAGTTTTAGATGAAGAATTTGGAATTGTAAAAGGATTTATGACTACTGTTCATGCTTATACAAATGATCAAAATACATTAGATGCTCCACATAAAAAAGGAATTTACGCAAGACGTGGTAGAGCAGCAGCTGCAAATATTGTACCTACAAGTACTGGTGCTGCAGTAGCGGTTGGTAAAGTATTACCTAACTTAGCTGGGAAATTAGACGGAATTGCTTTAAGAGTTCCTACTGTAACTGGATCATGTGTTGATTTAGTTGTAGAACTTAAAAAAACAGTAACTGTAGAAGAAATTAACGCAGCTATGAAAGCTCGTTCTAACGAATCTCTTGGTTATACTGAAGATCCTATCGTTTCTAGTGATACTATTGGAATTGAATACGGAACTTTATTTGATGCGAACATGACTAAAGTTATGACTGTTGATGGTAAACAAATGGTTAAAGTATTAACTTGGTATGATAATGAAATGAGCTATACTGCTCAAATGATTAGAACTATTGCTTACTTAGCAAAAAACTTAAAAGACTAAGAAATCTTAAAACTCACAGAAATGTGAGTTTTTTTTATTTAATTTAAACCTTTTTTTTGTTATAATTTCTTATGAGGTGACTAATATGGAAAATGTATACAAGATAAACAGAACTAGACTGCTTGAAAGAATTGAAAGCAAAAGTGTTGTTATTATAGATTCAGGGAAACCTGCTCATAAAACAACTGATCAATTTTTTCAGTATGTTCCACATCGAAATTTTTTCTATCTAACAGGATTGAATGAACCAAATATGAAGTTGATGATTGTTAAAGGTAAGAAAAAATCTTTTAGTATGCTTTTCATTGAAGAAACAACAGAATATATGAGACAGTGGACTGGGGAGAAAATCAGTAAAGAAGAAGTAAACAAAATATCAGGAGTAGAAATAACGAAAATTCATTATTTAAATAAATTTGAAACATTTTTCAGAAGTATGATGACTTATGGTAGAGGAATAGGAATTGCTCCGCCAAAAAACTGTTATATGGATTTATATCGTATAAATTCAACTGAGGAACCAATCTCACATTTACAATTTAAGTCTGTTTTAAATAATTACAAAGAATTGAATGTAAAAAATATCAACGAACATATTTCCTATTTAAGAATGTTTAAAGCCGATTATGAAGTGGAAAACCTAAAAAAAGCAATAGATATTACAGAGGCAGGATTGAATCGAGTTATGAAGGGACTTAAAGAACGTACAAATGAATTCCAATTAGAGGCTGATTTCCTGCACCAAATTAAACTAGAAGGAAGCATTGGCAACTCATTTGATACAATAGCAGCTTCAGGATCAAATGCTACTGTACTTCATTATGAAGATAACAACTGTAAATTAAACAAGGGAGATCTCATCTTGTTTGATTTAGGGGCCCTATATAATAATTACGGAGCTGATATTTCTAGAACTTATCCTCTTGACGGGAAATTTTCAGAAAGACAAAAAGAATTATATGGAATAGTTCTTAAAACAAATAAAGAATCTATTAAATTCGTTAAACCAGGAATCACTTGGGGAGAACTTAATAAATTCGCAAAAGACTTGTTAATAAAAGAATGTAAAAATATAGGACTAATTGAAACTGACGAAGAGATAAATGAATACTATTACCATTCAGTAGGGCATTTTTTAGGACTAGATGTACATGATGTAGGACATAATGAACTTGAATTAATAGAAGGAATGGTAATAACGATTGAACCAGGGTTATATATATCTGAAGAAAATATAGGAATCAGAATTGAGGATGATATATTAATAACGAAAAATGGTTGTAAAAATCTTAGTGAAAATATAATTAAAGAAGTGAAAGATATTGAAGAGTACTTAAGCAAAAAGTAGTACTCTTTTTTCCTATATTTCTCAATACAAAAAATAAGATATTATGGTATAATAAAATAGGTGATTTAAATGAAATATATTCAAGGAATTGTTAAGGCAATAATTTTTCATAGTGAAGAAAACTCATTTACAATATTGAAAATAAAAATAACTGAGTCAAATGAAGATTTGACACTTTTTACTTATGAAGATTTACTAACAATTACAGGATATTTTCCTCAACCTATGAGAGGTGAAGAGGTAAAATACTTCGGAGAATTCAAAGAACACAACAAATACGGACTTCAATATATGGTCAGAAGTTTTGAGAAGTTAAGCGAGACCTCTATTGCAGGCTTAATAGAATATCTTTCTAGCGATTTATTTAAAGGAGTCGGACCTAAGACTGCGGTAAACATTGTGTCTAAGTTAGGTAAGGACACTATCAAAAAGATTTTAGATGATAAAAACGTACTAGATACTGTTCCTAAAATTTCAGAGAAATTAAAAGAAATTATCTACTCTGGAATTATAGAAAATAAATCCTCGGAAAATACTCTTATTAAATTATATGGGTACGGAATAACTCCGAAAACAGCAATGAAAATATACAAAATTTATCAAAATGAAACCATTGCAATCATTGAAAACAATCCATATAGATTGATCTACGATATTGATGGAATTGGATTTGAAAGAGCTGATATAATTGCTAAGAGTTTGGGCTTTGAAGAAGACCACCCTTTAAGAATAAAAGCGATGATTGTTTACCTATATAATCTAATGGGTATTAACTATGGCCATACTTTTTTATATTTAGATCAATTAAAAGAATACTTACAGAAGAATTTGAATAAAAAGGATGAATTGGTAACAGATGAGTTGATAAATACCTATATTAACGAGCTCGTTAAAGAAAAATTATTTATTATTGAGGATGAAATGGTAAAATTAAGAACAATTAATTACGCTGAGGAAAATGTGGTAGATAAAATTAAAGAATTAACTTCAATTTTTCACGATAATATTGATGAGAAAAAGGTTAGTGAGTATATTAAATTGTTTGAAAACATCAATAATATAGAATACACAAAATTACAAAAACGTGCAATATTTAATGCTATGAAAAGTAATCTATTTATTCTAACTGGAGGACCAGGAACAGGTAAAACGACTGTCATAATGGGATTCGTTTTTGTATACTGTAAATATAATCAAATACCGATATTATATAATAACAGTTTATTTGATATAAAGCTAATTGCTCCTACTGGAAGAGCTGCAAAAAGAATGAATGAAACTACGAATCTGCATGCTGAAACTATTCATAGATTTTTAGGATATAACTATCAAGGTAAGTTTACATTCAATAAAGATAACCTTGTTTTCGGAGATGTAATTATTATTGATGAGGCGTCGATGATTGATATTTTTCTAGCATCTCAATTATTCCAATCTATTCCAATTGATACAAAAGTAATCATCGTTGGAGATGAAGATCAACTTCCAAGTGTTGGACCTGGACAAGTTTTGAAGGATTTAATTGATTCTGATATGATTGATTATATAAAACTTAAAACTATTCATCGTCAAGCTGAAAATTCAAATATTATCAAATTGGCTCATGAAATTAATAATGAGTCTCTTCCAAATGATATTACTTCGACTTACGAAGATAGATATTTTGTTTCTGAAGGAATCTTTGGATTTGAGAAAAGACTTATAAATATTATAAATTATCTACAAATTAACGGGTATGATTTGTATGAAGATATACAAGTATTAATCCCTATGTATCGCGGTACAGCAGGAATTGATAATGTTAACAAATTACTTCAAAAAGAGTTTAATCCTAATTCATCAAAATCGATTGTGAATGGAGATAGAGAGTTTAGAATTGGTGATAAAGTCCTCCAATTATCAAATCAAATTGAAGATAACATAATGAATGGTGACCAAGGAGTTGTAATAGGACTCACTGATGATAATATTCTTATTGTAGATTTTATGGGAATTGAAGTTGCATATAAACCAGGAGATCTAATAAACTTAAAACATGCTTTCGCTATGAGTATTCATAAATCTCAAGGTAGTGAATATAAAGTTGTAATTATGCCACTATATCGAAGCTATTCTATTATGTTAAAGAGGAAACTTCTTTATACTGGAATTACTAGAGCTAAGGAAAAATTAATCTTGATTGGTGATTTAGGCGCATTTAAATATGGAGTAGAGAGAATTGAAGCACTAAGACAAAGCGTTTTAAGTGAAAAAATTATCGATAAAATTCTCAATGAAACAAAGCATGTTAAACAAGTTATCGATAAAAGGAAAAAAATAAATGATCCGACAATACCTTTTAAATATTTAGGTGAGGAATTAGAAGATAATATTTCACCATATAGTTTTATGAATGAAAACAAGTAATTATTCAATAATGTTGCTATTTTATTTCATGTTTAGTATAATGAATTTGAAATCGATGAGAAAGACGAGTAAGTATAATATTAATGTCAGAGAACTAGTGGTTGGTGCGAACTAGGATAATAATATACTGAAGCTACTTTTGAGAGACAGAAAACTGTTCGTATTCCTGCGTTAAGGGATTTGAGTGCTAGAATATCTAGAACTAAGGTGGTACCACGGAATTTATTCGTCCTTAATTAATTTTAAGGGCGTTTTTTATTATAAAGGAGTGAGACAAAATGAAGGATTTAACAGCTAATGAGATCAGAAATATTTGGATTTATTTTTTCAAAGAGAGAGGACATAACGTCGAAGAAAGCGCTAGTTTAATACCTAACAATGATAAAACATTATTATGGATAAACGCTGGAGTTGCGCCACTTAAGAAATATTTTGATGGGACAGTAATCCCTAAAAATCCCAGAATTGTAAATGCTCAAAAATGTATTAGAACAAATGATATTGACAATGTTGGTAAAACAGCTAGACATCATACTTTTTTTGAGATGCTTGGTAATTTCTCAATTGGTGATTATTTTAAAGATGAAATAATACCTTGGGCTTTTGAAATAATGACTAGTGATAAATATTTTGGGTTTGATAAAGATAGATTATATATGACTATTTATCCAACTGATGAAGAAACAAAAAAAGCATGGATGGATTTAGGAGTTGACGAAAGTCATATTATTAAATCAAAACATAATTTTTGGGAAATCGGAAGTGGTCCATGTGGACCAGATACTGAGATTTATTATGATCGCGGAATTGAATACGGAGATGTTGATGTAAGTGTAATGAAAGATGATATTGAAAATGATCGATTTGTTGAATTTTGGAATATCGTATTTTCACAATACAATAGTAAACCTGAACTCAAAAGAAGTGAATATCCAGAACTTCCAAGTAAGAATATTGATACAGGATTAGGATTTGAAAGATTAGTTTGTCTTATTCAAGATGTTGAAACAAACTTTGAAACAGATTTATTTATGCCTTTATTAAATCAACTTGGAGAATTCACTGGAATTCCATATACTGGACAAATGTCTTACAAAGTTATCGTAGATCACGTTAGAACGGTTGTATTTGCCGTTAGCGATGGGGCTGTTCTTTCGAACGAAGGAAGAGGCTATGTCTTAAGAAGACTTCTAAGACGTGCTGTAAAACACGGTAAACAACTTGGAATAACTGAGGCTTTCTTATATAAAATGGTAGATACAGTAATAACTACTATGGGTTCATTTTACTCATACTTAAAAGATCACCGAGACTTAACAATTAAAGTAATTAAAATAGAAGAAAATAAATTCTTAGAAACATTAGTTCAAGGTGAAAAAATATTAGAGGATTTAATTAAGAATAATAAAACAAAAATCATTTCTGGAGAAAAAGCTTTTACATTATATGATACTTATGGGTACCCTCTTGAATTAACAGTTGAAATAGCCGAAAATGAAGGACTAACAGTAGATAAAGAAGGCTTTAAAACAGAGATGGAAAAACAAAAAGAACGAGCAAGATCAGCTAGAAAAAATGTTATCTCAATGAATAACCAAAATGAGGAATATATTAACTTTAAAGAACAAAGCAAGTTTACTGGATATTCGACTCTAAATGGAAATACAAAAGTATTAAAAAGTTTTACAGAAGGAGTTGTATTAGAAAACACTCCATTTTATGCTGAAAGTGGTGGACAAATCGGAGATAAAGGAATAATTCAAAAAGGGAATAAAGAATATAATGTACTTGATGTTCAAAAATTACCTAATGGACAATTCATTCATTTTATAGAAAATAATGATTTAGAAGATGGTGACTTAGTAGAAGCACGAGTTGATGAAGATACAAGATTATTAATAATGGATAACCATTCAGCAACTCATTTAATGTTTGCTGCTTTAAGAGAAATAATTGGAAGTCATGTGTCTCAACAAGGGTCACAAGTAACTAATGAAAATCTTCGTTTTGATTTTAACAATTATGATAACCTTACTGACGAATTACTCTTAGAAATAGAGGAAAAAGTTAATCAAAAAATTAGCGATAATATTGAAATAGATATTTCTGAAAAAACAATTGAAGAAGCAAAAGCACTAGGTGCTATAGCTGAATTTGGAGAAAAATATAGTGATAAAGTACGTGTAATTGATATGAATTATACAATTGATTTATGTGGTGGAACACATGTCCATAACACAGGAGTTATTAAGAAGTTTGCTATCGCATCAATTGAATCTAAGGGTAGCGGTATTTATCGTATTGTAGGTCATGCAAACAAATCAATTGAAAATATCAGAAATCAATTTGTTGGATTCCATAAAGAGATGGATAAATTGATGGTTAAGGTAGACAAATTACTTCTTGAAGCAAAAGAAAATGATATCGATATTAATTTCTCATTTGTTAGAAATGAAGAAATTATAGGATCGTACCAAGACATTATCAATAAAAGATTAGAATTTGCTAAGCTTCAAGAAGATGTTAGAAAATTTGAAAAAGAGTATAAAGAACTAGTAAAAATAAAGGTATTTAAAAATGTTGATGACTTCTTAAAACTTGCTGAGGATGGTAAGATAATTATAAGAACAGAAAACATTGATAAAGATTCATTAAAACCACTTGCCGATAGATTGTTAGAAAAACTAGGTAAAGGGTTTGTGTTCATTGCTAATGTATCAAGTAATAAAGTAACTTTCATTGCCAAATCTAATGTTGAAATTCACGCAGGAAATATTGCAAAAGCAGCTGCAATCGTTACCGGAGGTAATGGTGGAGGTCGTCCAGACATGGCGCAAGCTGGAGGTAGAGACACTACTAAGGTAGATGAAGCATTATTAAAAGTTAAGGAATTAACAAAGTGAAAAAACTAGGATTAGATTTAGGGAACAAAACATTAGGAATAGCAATAAGTGATGAACTAGCATTTCTAGCTAGAGGACTTGAAACTTATCGATTTGAAGATAAAGATTTTGATAGTGCACTAGCATATACAATTACATTAATTGAGAAAAATAAAATAGATGTTGTTGTACTTGGATTACCAAAAAATATGGATGGCTCTTTAGGTGAACAAGCAAATTATTCAATTCAATTTAAAGAGAAATTGGTTGAATTAAGTAATGTTGAAGTAGTATTTTGGGACGAAAGATTAACTTCTAAAATGGCTTCAAATATGATGATTTCACAAAACTTAAAAAGAAGTAAAAGAAAAAAAGATATTGATAAAATGGCAGCAGTTATAATACTGCAAGGCTATTTAGATTCTAAAGTCTAGGAGGAATATAAAATGGATGAAAAAAAATTCACGGTAGTAGATGAAGAAGGAAAAGAACTAGATTATGAAGTTGTCTTAACATTTAAGAATCCTGATACTGAAAAATCGTATGTTATATACAAACTACCAGGAGATGAAAATGATGAAGTATTCGCAGCTGCTTATGATGAGTCTGAGAAAAATGGTGGTAATTTACAACCAGTTGATTCAGACGAAGAATGGGACATGCTTGATGAAGTACTAAATGCTTTTTTAGATGAAGAATAGGTGATTTGATTGGAAAATGAATATCTATGCAAAATAAATATTAAAGAGACTAATGAATTATTAGTTACTTTAAAGACGTATGCTTTAAAAAATGATGTACCAATCATTACTGATGAAGGGATTAACTTCATCAACCAAATAATTAAACTTTCTAAAGTAAAAAAAATATTAGAAATAGGTACAGCAATTGGATATTCAGCAATCAATATGGCACAGAAAAATGATATAACAATAACTTCAATTGAGAAGAGTACAAAGATGTATAACTTAGCTTTGAATAATATAAAAACTGCTAATCTAGAAGATAGAATTGAACTTATTAATGACGATGCATTACAAGTTGATGAATCACTAATTGGTAGTTTTGATTTAGTATTTATTGATGCAGCAAAAGCACAAAGTATTAAGTTTTTTGAGAAGTATAAAAACTGTTTAAACGAAGAAGGAATTATAATAACTGATAATTTATTATTCCACAATCTAGTTACTGAAGTTATAAGAGATAGAAATCTTCGTCAATTAGTTCGAAAAATTGATAGTTTTAATAAATTTGTAGTAGAAGTTGAAGGCTTCGATACTTATCTTTATCAGCTAGGCGATGGGATGAGTTTGAGTATTAAGAGGAAGTGACATTATGAAAATTGCAGTAACACTTTTTGATGTATCAAGTATTACTAGATTGAGTGAAGTTGGGGCAGATATTTTCATTATAGGAAACAAGCAATATGCTAATAGATTAGTATCATCGTTTTCTACAATAGAATTAACTGAAGCAAACAACTTAATAAAATCTCTAAATAAAGAAATCTATATTTCCTTAAATCTTATTGCTCATAATGAGGATTTAAGGAAGATTGAAGAATTTCTTGATTTTGTTATGAAATTAAATGTTGATGGAATTATCTTTGGAGACTTATCTGTATATATCTTAGCTAAAAAAAGAGGGATAGAAGGATTGCTTATCTATAGTCCTGAAACTCTTAATACTAATTACTACGATCCGGTATTTTGGGAGAATAAAGGTATTAAAGGACTTACTATCTCAAAAGAAATAACTTTAGAAGATATAACTATAATAGCAAAAAATAGTAATATAGATATCTCGCTAATTGCTCATGGACATTTAAATATGTTTCATTCAAGAAGACCACTTATCGAAAACTTCTTAAAATATACTGGAAGTGAGTATAATAATTTTTTAGATAATCGAAATTTAAAATTGGTAGAAGAAATAAGAAATGAATCATATCCAGTTTTTCAAGATTCTCATGGGACACACATCTTTAGAGATAAGTCTTTAGAATCTTATCAGGAAGTAAAAGATTTAAATGAAATACTTGATATATTTATCATTGATGGCATTTTCAAAGATACAAGTTATTTAATTGAAACTACTAGTAATTACAAGTCCTTACTAAACAGTAAAAACCACTATAAAAAAGCAAAAAAACTTTCACAACTATATGAAAAAGATCACGATTCTGGATTCTTATATAAGAAGACAGTTTACGTGAAATATTAGGTTGGTGAAATGATGAAAAAACCTGAATTATTAGCTCCTGCAGGGAGTTTAGAAAAATTAAAAATTGCATTTATTTATGGTGCAGACGCTGTTTTTATTGGTGGTAAGAAATTTTCTTTAAGAGCTAGAGCATCTAATTTCGATATTCCTGAAATTAAGAAAGCTTGTGATTTTGCTCATAATCTTAGGAAAAAAGTTTATGTAACTACAAATATCATTCCACATAATGATAATTTGAATGGATTAGCTGAATATTTAAGAGATTTAGAAAGTGTCGGAGTAGATGCAATAATTTGTGCTTCTCCAATAATTATTGATACAGCAAAAAAACATACAAATTTAGAGATTCATATCTCAACCCAAGTTTCAGCTACTAATTATGAAACAGTTAATTTTTGGCATAAAGAGGGTGCAACAAGAGTTGTCTTAGCGCGAGAATTGAATAAATATGAGATTTCTGAATTGAAGAAAAACACTAAATGTGATATTGAAGTATTTATACATGGAGGAATGTGCGTATCTTATTCTGGGCGTTGTACTTTATCCAATAATATGACTGATAGAGATGCGAATAGAGGGGGATGTGCTCATAGCTGTAGATGGAATTACGATCTATTTGATGGAGAAACAAAATTGAATAATGGTATTTCATTTTCAATGAGTTCAAAGGATCTTCAGACAGTTAAACACATTTCTGATTTGATTGACATAGGCGTTGATTCACTAAAAATAGAAGGTAGAATGAAGTCAATTCATTACATCGCAACTGTAGTAAATACTTATCGTAAATTGATAGATGATATATGTGATGATTATGAAATCGATTTACCAAAATATTTACTTGAAATCAGAAAAGCAGAGAACAGATTAACAAGTCATGGATTCATGGAAGGCATGACAACAATAGATGAACAACTATACAATATGAGAAGTGAAAATCCTTCTCAAGATTTCATTGCTTATGTTCGTGATTATGATGAAGAAAACTTTATCGCAACTATTGAACAAAGAAATCATTTTGTACCAGGAGAATTAGCAGAAGTATTTTCACCAAATTTTGAATCGTTAAAATTCAAAATTGATGAAATAAGAGATATTGATGATAATATTCTTGATGCTGCTAGACATCCAAAACAATTACTTAAAGTCTTTATTCCTTTTAAAGTTTCAAAATATGATATAATTAGAAAAATTAAACATTAAGTGTTGAAATAATATATAATTATAATATAATAATAATTGATAATTCATCTAGAAATTACAGAGGGAGTTGGATAACTCCTTTTGTTAAGAAATTATAGGAGGGCATTATATGGATAAACCGGTATTTATAGCTGTAGCAGGTGGTTCAGCATCAGGGAAAACAACGGTTGTTGATAAGATAATTAATAGTTTTAACCCTGAAGATGTAACGGTTATTAAGCATGATGATTATTACAAGGACCAATCAGAAATGGATATGGAAGAAAGATACAAAGTAAATTACGATCATCCATTTTCGCTTGATAACGACTTAATGTATCGTAACATTTTAGATTTGCTAAAAGGGAAAGACATCATCAAACCTAAATATGATTTTGAAGCACATAATAGAAGTAAAGAAACAGAAATTATATCACCTACTAAAATTATTATTTTAGAAGGAATCCTTATTATGGAGGATGAAAGAATTAGAGATTTATTTGATATTAAACTTTTTGTAGAAGCAGATGATGATATCCGCTTCATTAGAAGATTAAAAAGAGATATGGAAGAACGCGGAAGATCACTAGAAGGTGTAATAAATCAATATCTAAAAACGGTTAAACCAATGCATTTTGCTTTCGTTAAACCTACTAAAAGATATGCTGATCTTATTATTCCAAATGACCTCAATCATGATGTCGCTGTTGATTTAATTATCACGAAAATAAATTCTATCATTTCTGAGTAGTATATAGTATAATAAATTCGAATATGGAGGTAACATTATGGACAATTTATATAAGTTAACAAAACAAGGATTTAAAGACTTACAAGAGGAACTTGAGAGATTAAAAGATGTTGATAGAAAAAGAAATCTTGAATCTTTAAAAGATGCCAGAGCACAAGGTGATTTATCTGAAAATGCGGACTACGATGCAGCAAGAGAAGAACAAGCTCGCATAGAAGAAAGAGTTAAAGAAATTGAAATTATTCTTAAAAATTATGAAATAATTAAAGAAGATACATCTAAGAACGTAAATATCGGTAAAACAGTAATAATTAAAGTTGATGATCTTCCAGAACAAACATACACAATAGTTGGTTCTTTAGAAGCAAATCCTTTGAAGGGTAAAATATCAAACGAATCACCTATTGGCAAAGGAATCATAGGAACTAAAAAAGGCCAAACAGTTAACATTAAAACTGAAACAAAAAAAGAAGTAAAAGTTAAAATAATTGACGTTAAATAAGAATGTTCTAAACATTCTTATTTTAATAATTTTGGAGGTACTAACATGATAGGCATAATTGGAGCTTTAGATGAAGAAATTTCTTCAATCTTAAAAGAAGTGACAGATATTGAAAAAATCAAACTGAAAGTAAGAACTTTCTATAAAGGACAAATAAACAACAAAGATGTTGTAATTGTATTAGCAGGAGAGGGAAAAGTTAATGCAGCAATAACAACTTCTTTGATGATTGAGAACTTCAATGTAAAATGCATTATTAATGTTGGTGTAGCTGGTGGACAAAAAGGAGTTAAACATAGAGATGTAGTTATCTCAAGTGAAGTTCTATATCACGATTTTGATGTAACATCTTTTGGTAAATATGTGAGAGGACAAGTCCCAGGATTCAAACCCTTGTTTTACGCAGATGAATCATTGCTAAATAAGACAAAAATGGTTTTAAATAACCTTCACTTTAACTACAAAATAGGTAAAATAGCTAGTGGTGACCAGTTTGTATATTCAAAAGAGACTATAAAAGATGTGAACGAGCTATACTCAGATATTTATGCGATTGAAATGGAAGCTGGAGCAATCGCTCAGACTTCTACGATTTATAACGTTCCCTTTATAATTTATAGAAGTATCTCAGATATATTAGAGGATGAAGATCAAGATGATGATTTCTATAAATTCTTAGCTATAGCATCCAAAAATGCAAGTCTAGTACTAAAAGAGTTAATTAGAATCTTATGATTCAAGAACTAATAATAGATAATCATGTTATTAAGTACCAAATAAGCTATAAAAATAATAAGAATACTTATTTTTATTTTAAAAGAGATGGATACATTCAAGTTAACGCATCTAAAAGAATGAATGAGATAAAGATAAAGTCATATATTATTAAAAATAAGAAATCGTTCATTAAAAAATATGATAGTTCTTTGAAGAAAATATCAAATGAAAACACTTATAATATATTTGGTGAAGAGTATAAGCCGATATATATAAAAAACGCAAGAAAAATTGAAATTAATTATGCTGGGAAAATGATTTACTTACCAAATATCACTATTGACCAACTTGATAATCTATATAAGAAATTCGAAAAAGAGATATTGATTATTAAATTAGATGAATTAAAGCAGAAGTATATCGAAAATGGATTTATTGATATATCTAATATCAACTTTAAATCTAGATATATGGATACGAGATTTGGTAGTTGTAATCCAACTAAAAATAATATCAATATTAATCTATATTTAACACGTTTTGATGAGAAGTATTTAGAGTATGTATTTCTACATGAAATTACACATTTGATTCATCAAAATCATTCAGTAGATTTTTATGATTTACTAGGAAAATTATCAACTAACTATAAGCAACTTAAAAAGGAATTAAATAATAAATTTATTAATAGGTGATAGTATGTTTTTACCGATTTCAAAAGAAGATTTAAAAGAAAGAAATATCGAACAATTAGATTTTATTTTTATTAGTGGTGATGCTTATGTAGATCATCCTTCTTTTGGAGTAGCAATTATTGGTCGTATGTTAGAATCTTATGGATTTAGTGTAGGTATTATTCCACAACCAAATATAAAGAATAATCATGAATTTCTAGAACTTGGAACACCTAAACTTGGATTCTTAGTATCGAGTGGTAACATAGATTCAATGGTTAATCACTATACAGTGTCAAAACGTAGAAGAACGAAGGATATGTATTCTCCTGGTGGTAAGATGGGACTTAGACCAGATTACGCTACGATAAGATACTCTCAAAAAGTTAGAGAATTGTTTCCTAACTCACCAATAATTATTGGTGGGATTGAAGCATCTTTAAGAAGATTAGCACATTATGATTATTGGAAGAATACTGTTCGAAAAAGTATCCTGATTGATTCCAAAGCTGATTTACTAATTTACGGAATGAGTGAACTGAGCATCATTGAAGTTGCTGAGTATTTAAGAAGTGGATTGGACATCAGAGATATTATTTTTATTAAAGGGACTGTTTATAAAACTAAGAAAAAAGAATATATTCCATCAGATGCGATTAAGTTACCCACATATGATGAAATATTAGAAAATAAAAAAACTTATGCAAAAAGTTTTATGCTGAAACACGATAATACAGATTATATTAGTGCTAAACCATTACTAGAAGTATATAAGAATCATTTAATTATCCAAAACCCACCTAATAGGCCAGTAACTAGAGAAGAAATGGATAATATATATTCTCTTCCATTTGAAAGAAATTACCATCCTATCTATAATAAATTAGGACATATTCCAGCAATTGATGAAGTTAAATTCTCGATTATTAGTAATCGAGGATGTTATGGTGGATGTAGTTTTTGTGCTTTAACTTATCACCAAGGTAGAATAATTCAATCAAGATCTAAAGATTCAATAGTTGAAGAAGCTATTAAAATTACAAAAGATAAAGACTTTAAAGGATATATCCATGACATAGGTGGACCAACTGCAAATTTCTATGATGTTGCTTGTGATAAACAGGTTAAACATGGGGTTTGTATAAATAAACAATGTTTAGAAGATAAACCTTGTCCACTTTTAAAGGTATCTCATAATAACTACTTAAGTATTCTTAGAGAAGTTAGAGAGTTGCCAAATATCAAGAAAGTGTTTGTAAGAAGTGGAATTAGATATGACTATGTAATGTATGATAAAAATAAAGAGTTCTTTAATGAACTTGTTAAATTCCATGTTTCAGGACAACTAAAAGTAGCTCCGGAGCATATAAGTGATGTAGTATTACAAAAAATGAATAAACCTAAAAGAGAATTATACGATTCATTTGTTAAGAAATATTATGAACTAAATAAAAAGTATGACAAGAATCAATTCTTAGTTCCTTACTTGATTAGTTCACATCCTGGTTCAACGCTTAAAGAAGCAATTGAACTTGCTTGTTATATTAGAGACTTAAAATATTATCCAGAACAGGTTCAAGATTTCTATCCTACACCTGGAACGATGTCTACTTGTATGTTTTATACAGGACTAGATCCAAGAACTATGAAAGAAGTATATGTTCCAATAAGAAAAGAAGATAAGGCTATGCAAAGAGCTTTAATCCAATATAAAAATCCAAAGAATTATAATCTTGTTCATAAAGCCTTAACACTTGGTAATAGAAAAGATTTAATTGGTTATAAAAAGCATTGTTTAATAAGACCAAGAGCTTAATAGAATAGACTTTTAGATATATATTTTGTATAATAAAAGTATATTTCAAGTAGGAGGATATTATGATACATCTATTATTAAAAACAAAAAAATTCATTCCAAATGAATTTCATAATAACTTTTTTGATATTGATTTCAAAAAGCTTTATAACAATGGAATAAGATTAATACTAACAGATTTAGATAATACTTTAATTTCTTACGCAAATAGTAAGCCTACAGAAAAAATAGTTTCTAAATTTGATGAGCTAACAAAACTAGGATTTGAAGTTATTGTTATATCAAATAATGTACCTTCAAGAATTTCTGTTTTTTTAGAGGGATTAGATTATAAAGGGTTAGGAAATGCCCGAAAGCCACTTTTAATTGGTTTAAAAAAGGCGTTGAGACTTGCAGACAACGATTATGCTCATAGCCAAACAGTAATTATAGGAGATCAATTAATGACTGATATATACTGTGCAAACAGATTTAAAGCCTATAGCATATTAGTTAATCCATTAATGAAGAAAACTGAAAAATG
The DNA here is from genome assembly GCA_029939945.1 of Candidatus Izemoplasma sp. Lineage (GTDB taxonomy): Bacteria > Bacillota_I > Bacilli_A > Izemoplasmatales > Izemoplasmataceae > JAFGXW01. Next base: position 19,989 of record JAOZRX010000003.1, read on the forward strand.
GTATACAAAAATGAATCGTAAAACAGAAGTAAAAATGCTCAAAAAGATTAAGAATAAATATCCGAAAAAATTCAATGAGTTGTCATTAGATAAGAGGAAATAATATATGGAAGAATTACACTGTATAGGTTGTGGGAGTATAATTCAAACTGAAGATACTTCAAAACCAGGATATGTTCCAAAAAGTAAATTAACTGAAGAAAATGAGGACATTATTTGTCGTCGTTGTTTTCGTTTAAAAAATTATAACGAAGTAACTCCATTAAAGATTACAAGTGATGATTATTTCAACATTATTAGCGAAATAGGTACTAAGAAAGCTTTAATAGTAATGGTGATTGATATCTTTGATATTGAGGGATCACTAATTCCTCAAATGCCTAAATTGACTAACTATAACGACTTAGTAATAATCGCAAATAAAACTGACTTATTACCTAAGTCAGTTAAGGAACCAAAGTTACTTCATCATTTAAGAAAGATAATAGCTGATAATGAGCTAAAACCGCGGAACATATACCTAATGAGCGCTGTTAAATATAAAAATATTGATTATATTATTGATGAAATTACTGGCTATGCAAGGGGAAAAGACATCTATATTGTAGGAGCTACAAATGTTGGGAAGTCGACATTTATTAATACTTTACTAAAATCATATGCTTCTTCAGAAAAAGATATTATTACGACGTCTTTTTATGCTGGCACGACACTGAATTTAATAAAAATTCCATTTGGAAATAGTTCAATAATCGATACTCCAGGATTAATAAATGATAATCAAATAACTAATTATCTATCACCAAAAGCTCTTAAAGTTGTAACTCCAAAGAAAGAAATTAAACCTAAAGTATTTCAATTAGATTCAAAACAAACTTTGTTCTTTGGAGGACTTGCTAGAATCGATTTTCTAGAAGGGGAAAAAACAAGTTTTGTATGTTTTACAAGTGAGTTTATGAAAATACACCGAACAAAATTAGAAAACGCTGATGACCTATACAGTAAACAGGTAAAAGTATTACTTACTCCGCCATTTGAAAACGAGGACGATTTCCCGCTTAAAGGATACACTTTTAATATTAGAAAGAAAAATAAGCAAGATATTGTTCTACCAGGTCTTGGATTTGTTACTGTTTCCGGAATAATTAAAGTAAAAGTATACACTAGATCTAACACAATACCTTATATTAGAGAGGCATTAATTTGATAAAAGCTGAAATCACAAAAGATTTAAGAATTGCATTATCTGAATATCCTCGAAGACTTGAACATGTGTACGGAGTTAGAGATACAGCTCTAAAACTAGGCAAAAGATATAATCTAGATTTAGATATACTTGAAATAACTGCCCTTCTTCATGATATAACTAAATATTATTCTAAAGAGGACAATAAAGCATTAATTGACAGTTATTTTCCTGATTCTGAATTTATCTATAAAGAGTATAATGACAATATACTGCATGCGTTTAGCGGATACATTGTTGCAAAGACGAAATACAAAATCAAGAATGGAGAAATTTTAAACTCTATCTTAAACCATACTGTCGGAAGACCAAATATGAGTATGTATGAGAAAGTAATCTTCATAAGCGACTACATTGAACCTAACAGAACATATGATTCATGTGTTAAAGTTAGAAAGTTGGTTGATAAATCACTTGACTTAGCAGTTTTCACAGCAATTGATGATTCGATTCAATTCTATGAAGCAAGAAAAGGAAAGATACCGCTCATTGCATTTAAAGCTAGACATTACTACAGAAACCTATTGGAGGGACAAAATGACTAAAATTGAAATTGTAATTAAAGCACTTGAAGATATAAACGCATTTGACGTATTGGTTTTTGAGACGAAAAACAAAACTCCGTTTTTTGATTATTTTGTTGTATCAAGTGTAACATCTCAAAGACAACTACAAGGTGCCATTAATCATATATCACAAGATTTATCAGGAAATAATTTTCCACATCCTACTATTGAAGGTAAAGCATCAAAGTCATGGGCATTAATAGATTGTACAGATATTATCGTCAATGTTTTTACAAGAGAAGATAGAGAGTTCTATGATATTGAGAAAATGTGGGTTGGCACAGAGCAACTAGAAATTAATAAAGCAAAATGATATACGAGAGGTTAGCTTCATATTATGATCAATTTGTCGATGGTAAGTTAACAGATACTTACATTAAATTAATCCAAGAACGCTTTAACAAAGGGACTGTAGTCGATTTGGGTTGCGGAACTGGACCTCTATCAATTAAACTAGCAAAAAAAGGTTTTACTGTAACAGCAACCGATATTTCTGAAAGTATGTTGGAAATAGCATATAATAATTCAATGAGAGAAAATGTAGATATCAATTTTTCTGTTCATGATATTTTATATCCATTAACAAACAACTACGATATTATAACAATGTCTAGTGACGTTATAAATTATTTAGATAATCAAGAAGAGGTTTTAACGGCACTCAAAAATGTTGAAGAGGTTATGAGTGAAAATTCAATCTTCATATTTGATGCGTTAAAGCTTAAGTATCTAAATAAATTAGTAGGATACAATGAACAAATTGAATTGGATGATTTAGTTATAAATTGGGAAGTAAATGAAACGTTAATAAAAGGGCAAGTAAGCCATAAAATAACAATTGAAGATGAGAGTGAATTTCATTTCCAAAAAGCATATGAACCTTCTAAGTATTTAGAAATGCTTGAAAAGAGCAATTTAAGATTAATTCAAGAAATTGATTACGACGAAAGAATAATATATATATGTAAAAAAGAATTATGACCTATAAAGTCATAATTCTTTTCATTTATTTAAATATTAATTGAATTTATCAAACGGATCTTTTTTATTTTCTGGTTCTTCTATTTCAGCTAATGGATCAAAATACTTTGTCTCAGTTTTAACAGTTGCTACTGTTTCGGTAATTGGAGTAGGATCTCCATTTTCCTTTTTAAAATTCATGTACATAACAGCTAGTGCAATCTGTAAATAAGGTGTTAAATAGATTACTACATAGCCAAACAAAGCTATTAACACTAATATACTAAGAATTCCAGGACCAGAAATAGCATTAAAAATCATTATAACTATAAAGCCAACAAAAACCCAAAGGAAAAATGAAATTGGGAAGAAAAATACTCTAAAAAAGTTTCCATTTGTATATTCCCAAGATCTTTTTATTGATTCTATAAGGCTAATATCTTCATCTACAAATATGTATGTTACAAATAATAACTTGACTTGGATTGCCAATATGCCTAATAGCAATGCAAAAGATAAGATAATCCATTCAGTACTTGGCAGAAAACTTTTTATTAATTCACCTGGAGTTTGTGTAGCAAACAACAATGTAACAGGTGTAGAATCAATATATGAAGTAAGTTGAGTGAAAAAGTCGATGTAGATTAGTAATGGCAAAAAATATAAAACTGTAAGAAGCAGTGATAATAATATAAATTTTAAGTACGTTTTACCATTTCCAAACATGTTGGTAAATAAATCTGAATATTTTCCTTTTGCGAATTTTAGTGCTGCAATTATAACTAGATATTGAAATAAGATAGTTAGTAAAAACTGTGTAATAGAGCTAATTAACGGTAATGAAGACAAAATCATATTGAGTATTGCTTGTCCTATCCCGTATACAAACGGAATCAAGGCAAGTGCGACAAAAGCCTCACCAAAATTACCATCCATTCTGTTTTTTGCTGCACGTTTTATTTCTGAATAATTTGCTTTAATCATGTAACAAATCCTCCTGTATATTTTTGATGAAATAAAAAATATAAAAAATTTGAAAAATATATTTTGAATATTTTAAGCAAATATTTTATTTCTCCTTTTTGTCCCTTATTGAAATCCTCTTAATTATATCATTATTTATTACTTAAATGAAGAAGAAAGTTATATTCGTGAGTAATATAGCAATATAGAGGTGATATGATGATAGATTTAATAAAAAAGTACTATTTAGTAATTGCGGCACTATTAGTTGTAGTTATTTTTGTATTTATTAGTTTAAGTCCAGAAGAATCAAAATTAGTATTTGAACCTATCACTAATAATGAAATAGTAGAAGTAACCAAGTATATCTATGTTGATATAAAAGGTGAAGTGATGAATCCAGGTGTGTACAAGGTTGAGGACTTAACTAGGCTGTTTCAAGTGATTAATCTAGCTGGGGGAACTACAATAGATGCTGATTTACTTGCTTTCAATATGTCATTAAAACTTAGAGATGAACAAGTGGTATATATACCATCAATTTATGATGATTATCCATTAATTACAGAGATTATAGAAAATAGTCAAAACGGAATAGTAAATATAAATACAGCTTCACTTGAACTCTTAGATACACTACCTGGAATAGGTCCTACAACTGCTCAAAATATAATCGATTATCGTCAGGAAAATGGAGATTTTTTAAACATAGATGACATCCTTTTTGTGGTTGGGATTGGAGAAGCAACATTAAATGAAATTAGAGAATTTATTACAATTTAAGAATAGAATAATTTATTTAGTTATTTCTATAATTTTATTAATTCTAGTGAGAAATAGTCTGTGGTATTTTTTATTGTTCCCACCATATTTATACTATTTATTCACAAATCATAACGAATTATTAAAAATAATCATTATAATTTTAGGCTTATATCTCCTGAGAATCTATCAATTTGATAATATTGAAATAGAAAATAGTGCTCAATCTATTCTGAAGGTTAAAAAAGATATTAAAATAGCGGATTATACAAGTTTTAAAGGTGTATATGATAGAAAACTGGTCAGCGTATACATTAATGATTGGATAGTCATTAGACCTGGCGACAGCCTACTTTGTAACGTTGAAATCACGGAAGCAACTAACAATACAACTCCACATTTATTTAATTATAGAAATTATTTAAGATCTCAAAATATAAAGTATATAGTTTATGGTTCCGAATGTGAAGTTGTAAAAAATAGTTTGGATATTAATATCATTTCACATAAGTTAAATGCGTATATTGATGACAATTTTGAGTATTCAAATGAGTATATTAAGACATTCATTTTGGCAGATAAATCTGGGTTTGACGATTCATTAGTAAAGCAAATAAATGAAGTAGGAATAAGTCACTTATTTGCAGTAAGTGGACTTCATATATCCTTGATAGTTTTGTCTTTAATTACACTACTCAAAAAGACTAAAATGAAAATAGAGTATATTGAGTATATAATTATTTCTTTTCTTTGTTTTTACATGATAATAACATCATTCTCTCCCTCAGTTACTAGGGCTTCTTTAATGTTTATTCTTTTAATAGCGAATAAAAGGGCGAACATAGGTCTTAGTAGCTTAGATATATTATCTCTAATATTCATTTTCTTAATATTCATAAGACCCTATTACTACTATGATGCAGGGTTTCTTCTTAGTTTCTTAGTTACTTTCATAATTTTGCTTAGTAGTAACATATTAAAGATAGAATCAAAGCTTAAACAGTTATTGACGTTAAGTATTATATCTTTTCTAGTAACAATACCAATAATACTTAATCTAAATTATCAAGTAAATTTATTGTCTGTATTCTTTAATATACTGTTCTTATTCTACATAACATACATAATCCTTCCTTTAGGATATATTACCTTTATTATACCGTTTTTTGATAGATTCTATTATCTGTTTATTCAACTTTTCGAAGGAGTTCTTAGCGTAAGTTCAAGGATTAATATATTTATACTTAAGATGTATTTTTCTAGCATTTTTTCTGTGATAATCTACTACTTGTTGGTATTTATGTTGTTGCACTATTATGAATCAAAAAAATCTCTTAAAAGACCGGTTATTCTTATTGTAATACTTATTATATTGGTATGGGGAACTCCATATTATAATATAACTCAAAAAGTCACTTTTTTAGATATCCACGGGGACTCAACTATAATAATAGATCGGTTTGATAAGTGTAATATAATTATTGATACTGGGGAATATGATGACTATAATACTTTAGTAAATTACTTAAAAACCAATAACATTAAAAGAATTGACTATTTAATAATAACTCACTATCATAGTGATCATTATGGAGAAGCAACTGATGTACTAAATAATTTCAAAGTTTCAAATTTGGTCAATAGGAATAATGCATTTAATTATGACGGTATAAACAAATGTGGAAATATCGAGTTTTTTGTCTATTCTAATGATATTGAGTATTTGAATGAAAATAATAACTCAATTATACTTAGTTTATTCATTAGTGGTAAACACTATTTATTCACTGGTGATATTGAAGAAAAAAGAGAATCTAATTTTGTTGAAAGTATTGATATAGATGTTGATTACCTTAAAGTTCCACACCATGGGAGTATAACTAGTTCTACAAGGGAATTTATCGAAGATATTGCACCAGAAGAAGTATTCATTATTGTTTCTAGAACTAATAAACATAAGCATCCAAGTGATATTGTTGTTACGAGGTATGAAGAAATGGGAATAAAAGTAAATAGAACTGATTTAGATGGAACAATTATTGTAAGTTACTTGTTTGGAAAAGAGTATAAAAAAGTGCACATACCATAATTAAATATGATATAATAATTAGGAGGTGTTTTTATGGAAAAACAGGTCTATTTGTTTTATGGTTCAGATTCATTCATTGTAAAGAGTAAAACTAATCAAGTAATTGCTAAATATGATATTGATGATTTCAATATTAATCTTTATGATGCTGAAGAAACAAATATATCAAATGCTATTAACGATGCTTCTACAATACCTTTTATGTCAGACAAGAAGATAGTAGTAATTAGGAATGCATACTTTCTTACTAATGAAAAAATGAAAAAGGAAATTGATCATGATCTTGATTCATTTGTTAGATATCTCAATAATCCTGTAGAAGAAACAATACTTATAGTAAATGCACCTTATGCAAAACTTGATGAGAGAAAAGCTATAACTAAAGCACTAAAGGCGAAAGCAGAAGTAGTATTTTGTGAACCTATGAAAAAAGTTGATTTAAATAGTTGGGTAAAAAGACAACTAGGGAAAAAAAATGTGAGAATTGATCGATTAGCTTTAGATGAATTTATCAAAAGAGTAGAAAATAATACTCAAGTAGCTGTGAACGAGATGAAGAAACTGCTTTTATACGCAGAAGATTTAGATTATGTAGATATAAATATAATAAAAAAGGTAGTAACAAAAAACGTTGAAGACAACGTTTATGAAATCACCAATAATATATTAGATAATAAGAGAAGTGAAGCACTTGAAATATATAATGACTTAATAATGCATTCAGAAGATCCATTAAGAATATTAGGAATCTTAGTCAATAAGTATCGTGAAATACTTCAAGTAAAATTGCTAATTAAAGATGGAAAAGATAAAGCTGATGTGGCAAGCCATTATCGCTGTAGTAGTGGTAGAGCATACTATATGATAAAAAATGCTAAAAGTGTAAATATGGCTACAGTAAAAAGACATTTAATTAAATTAGAAGAACTTGATTATAAGATTAAATCAGGTAGAATTGATAAAAAAATCGGAATAGAATTATTTATCCTTGGTACATAAAAAAACTCAATCAGTGATTGAGTTTTTTATTGAGTTTTTTAGAATCTTCCTTTAATTACGTCTTCTTCAGTAATAACTCCAGCAGCTACTAGAGCTCTTTGGAAAGAAGTACTCTCACGTGACATTCTAACGCTAGACCCTGCGATTCCATCAATAGAATCTTGAGCAGTTTTAGTAGCACCAGCTTCTAAATCAATTCCAAAGAAGTTATCATCATTAACTCCACCAGCCCATTTTTCAGTAGACCAATCGATTAAAGATGTTACTTCACTAACATTTTTACCAATAAGAAATTGTTCGATTGCTTCATAATTTCCTTGCCATCCACCAAGTGAATGACGACCATATACATTACTTAATTCATCAGGTATTCCACCAACAAATGTAACACCAGCTGCTTCAAGTAAATCTTGAATAGATGAGCTTTCGCTTAGTCCTTCAAATATGCCTGCATCAGTCATTACGTGATCAAATGGTGAAATTGATAATAAGTTTTTACTATCTAACTCATCCCAAGTTGCTGGTTTAACTAATCCAGAACTAGATGTTCTGACTGTAGGGATAAATCCTTCTTCAGTGCCATCAACTGTGATGTCACTGATAAGAGTAGAGTAATCATAACCGGAAGCGAATTTTATTTCAAACTGATATCTTGTTACTGGTTCAACAATTAATAAAGCTGTTGTTCCATCAGCTCCAACTGCAACTGAATATAATGACATTTTATCGTGTGTATCTACAGTAAACATCGATGTTCCTGAAGCATAATCATCACCAGGTGTAGCAACAACTGGATCAACACTTAAATCAACACTTATTCTTGAAGTACCATCTTGTCTAGTATACCAAGAACCATCTGATGATTTCCAAAATAACATTTTTGCATCAGTAATAATTCCGTCATCGTCTAATGTTAATACTGTTTCAATTTTTTGACTTGCATCTTCTAATAAAACTCCTGAACTTTCGCCTTTCCATGAATAACCAACATAAGTTCCAACTAAAGATTTTTCTTCTACATCACTTGTACATGCACTAAGTGAAAATACTAGAGTAGATAGAATAATAAATGATAATAATTTTTTCATTTTCTTTCCTCCTGTAATAACTATTTTTTACAACTCAATAGTTTGACAAATAAAGTATATCAATGAGTTAAAAAATTAGCAACTGATAACTAACCTATTTATAGTACTTTCTAAATAACAGTTAAATACCTTGCTTTAGGGCCTGACCAATTATAAATAAGGAGGCGAAAAATGTATGTTTTTACAAATAAAGATAGTTGTATAGCGAACTATATTTATGCAAAATATTTATATATTTTGCTTATTTAGTTCTATTTGTAAACTATGGTATTTATTTATAAAACTGCAAATAAAAAATCTCAACAATTTGCTGAGATTTAATTTAGATTTTTAATTGTTAGATGCTATTTACTAATTTAGCAAGTCTTGATTTTTGTCTAGCGACATAGTTTTTATGATAAAAACCTTTAGAAAGTGCTTTGTCTAACTTTTTAGTAGCAAGTGATAAAGCTTTGTTAGCTTTTTCTTTATCCTTATTTTCAACGCTTTCTTCAACTTCTTTAACTGCAGATTTTAATCCTGACTTGAATGAAGCATTAGCAAGACGTCTTTTTTCGTTTTGTAGATTTCTTTTCATTTGTTGTTTAATATTAGCCATTTATGTCACCTCCGTTTTTACAAGCGTTATTATTTTATCAAATTAATTTCTAAAATGCAACTATAAAATATTATTAATTATGTTTCTTAAGTTTTTAGAAAAATTTATGTTGTCATTGCTCGTTCTTTTTCTAGGTCCTTTTAGGTTTTTATGTCTTCTAATTTTTTTGTTAAAAGCCCTTTGATTAAGCAAAGATAGGATATTATCATCAGTAAAGATTAATCCATTTTGATTTATTGGATAAGCTTTTTTAGATAAAGCCATAGTTGCTACTCCATAATCTTGAGTAACTACTATATCACCAGGTATTGTTTTATTAATCAAGAAGTAATCAACACTATCAGCACCTTTATCTAAAATATAAACAGTACTATATCCATCTTCATAAACATGGGCATTATCAAAAAACATTGAAACTTCAATGTTTTTTTCTTTCGCTACTTCAAGTATCTCTTTTTTTACCGGACATGCGTCTGCATCTACTAAAATTCTCATTTAATCACCGCATTTATTTCTAGATATAGTTTATTAGGAAAATTCCAACAATTAGTGAAGCAAAGTTTGCTACAAAAGCATAACTGAAAGCCCGTACTTTCGTGTGTTCTTTAAGAAAGATAGAATAAATCAGAGCTTCAACAAAAAAGATAATTACTTCAAGTAAAATAAGGTATATAAGAGCTTGGAATAATCCATTTGTTATTGCAGTATATATTACAATATAACTTAATATTAATTGAGTAGTAGCATTAGTCAAAACAACAATTTTATAACTATCCTTTTTACGGTATTTAAAGAAATAAAATACTCCGATTTCAATTAAAATTGTATAGATAACTCTCAAAATTGTTCTTAAGATTGTATCAAAAGTAATCTTTGCACTACTTAAGTTACCAGTAACAACTCCAACTCTATCTTGATTAGTAGAAGTATCGACTCCGTTTAAATCATATTCAATAACAGTGTTAAAAGCTAATCTATTAATGATTTCTGAAACTATCAATTTATCATCCTCTGTGACTAATACTATTTTAAATGTATCAGGTGGCATATAATCTATTGCAAAAGTTTGAGATGTTGATGTGTTTGCAGTTCTCTTAATTCCTCCAGCTAGTGAATACAATACAAATGGTGTGAAATCATCATTATCAATATATCCATTTAAGACAGAAGGATAAGTATCCAAATAATATGAATATTCAGTTTCATCGATAAGCATTTCTTCATCTAATACTTCAGCATCAGGGTATCTCTCTAAACTTAATAATTCAAAAGAATATGGTTCATCAATTCCTATAATTGTAATCGTTATTGAAGGTTTTGGTCCCATATCAGCACTTACATCTTTAACTTGAACTAGAAATAACAACAAAGATAATAAGGTTACCATAATATATTTTTTCATTAGACACCTCCATAGCCTTCCTTAAGCTTAAGTATACCACAAGTAAAACATTTCAATTAAGAAATAGTATTATAAATACCATAATATCTCAGTGCTAAATAATGTGCGAATATTAAATTGATTATAGACATCAATCTAAATAAAACATCTATCGTATGGCCTAATCAACTACTCCAGCGATGTTCTTTATTTTATATTGCTAGAAATTCTAACAACGCATTCAATCATCTTGAAACCCCGATCAATATTTAGTTATTTAATAATATCAATGTTATAATGATATCAACAATAAATACTGTGAATATTAGGCCCTTCAACAATTTTGGAATAACTCTTTCATAACTCTCTATAAACGGATGAATGTATTTAATTACAAAGTATGAAAGAATCCCAAATGAAGTAGTTGGTATCCAACAAATATATTGTAATTTACATGGTAAAAATTCACCATAATCCCACAAAATATCTTTAAAAAAATACTCATATCCGTATCCAGTAACAGCTTCAGCAATACCTGTTGCAATAATCGCAGTTATAACGAGAGTGATATTTTGAAATACTTTATTACTTACCTTTTTTCTAATAATTTGGTCATAAATAATTAGCGCCATTACAATTCCACTACCGTAAAGTGGTTGATAAGGTCCTATTAAGATTGAATTATCAACATATTCTTTATAAGCTATAATATTAATTAATCTCTCTAAAATGAATCCAAGAACTGAATATATTATTAAATATAAGAAATACCTTTTCAATTTAATCACATCCTATTTATATTATACAAAATTAATGAAAGAATAGTATATAAAACATTAATTTGATTACATTACACTATTAAAATATCTGTTTTTTTGCTATAATTGTTACGAGGTGGTACATATGGCACTAGCAATGGGAGACTATAATATTTTAACAGTAATAAGAGAAGCTGATTTCTCTTATATTTTATCTGATGGAGAAATAGAAGTATTTTTACATAAAAAACAAACTACAAGAGAATTAGAAGTAGATGAAAAAATCGAAGTATTTTTATATTTTGATAATCAAAAAAGAATCACAGCTACAATGAATATGCCTTTAGTAGATCAAAACACTCCTGCTTTCTTAAAAGTGGTTGATGTGAATCAACGTTTGGGTGTTTTTCTTGATTTTGGATTAATAAAAGACTTATTACTTTCAAGAGATGATTTATCATTCATTAAAAAAGAATGGCCAGCTAAAGATGATATGTTATTTGTGAAACTTAAAGTTTCAAAAACACAATTAACAGCGAAAATAATTCCAAGGTATTCAATTGAAGAATACCTTGCTCCAAAAACTGATTTAATTGAAGGAGAGAGGTATTATGCATATAATGTCTATAAAGCTGAAGAAGGGGTTGTTTTTATTACAAAAGAAGGACATAATATCTTCGTATATTTCAAACATTTAAGAAAAACATATCGCTTAGGAGAAAAAGCTTACGTAAAAATAATTAAATGTAAAGTAGATCACAAGTATAATGGAACATTGATTGAACAAAAAGAGATTATGCTGACAAAGGATGCATTAGTGATTAAAGAATATCTAGAAAAACATAATGGAGTTATGAGTTTAACAGACAAATCAGCTCCAGAAGACATAAATGAAGTATTCAAAATGTCAAAGTCTGCATTCAAAAGAGCACTTGGTACTTTGTATAAAGAAAAGGCAATTGAACTAGATGCTAAAGAAACAAGACTTCTAAAATCAGTTGAATAAATTAAACACTTAATATATAATTGAAATAATAAAAAAACTAAAAAAGGTGATATTATGGGACGTAAATTTGAAGTAAGAAAAGCCTCGATGGCAAAAACAATGTTAAAGAAGAGTCGTCTTTATTCAAGATATGGGAAAGAAATTTACATGGCAGCTAAGCAAGGTGGAGCTAATGTAGATTCCAACTTAGCTTTGAAACATTTAGTTGATAAAGCTAAGAAAGAACAAGTACCGAATGATGTAATAAAGAGAAATATTCAAAAAGCAGAAAAAGGGCTTGGAGAAGACTTCACACCAATCAGATATGAAGGATTTGGACCAGGTGGGATAGGAATTATTGTTGATACATTGACCGATAATGTAAATAGAACAGTAAGTGAAGTAAGAAACTGTTTTACAAAAATTGGTAAACAAATGGGAGTAAGTGGAAGTGTAACACATTCATTTGCACATCTATCTCATATAACAGTAAAAGGGATGGATGAAGAAGAAGTATTTGAAACTTTATTAATGGGTGATATTGATATATTAGAAATTAGTGAAGAAGACGGATTTGTTGAAATAGAAGCTGACGGATTTGATCTTGATAAAATCCAAGCTATTTTGATAGAAGCAAAAGAAGATATTGAAATTATCGATGCTGAAAATGGATGGTATCCACATAACTTTATAGAATTAAGTAATGAAGAACAAGCATTATTTGATAAATTTATGGGTCTCGCTAATGATGTAGAAGATATTCAGGAAGTGTACCATAATATAAAACAAGATTAAGCACATATCGTGCTTTTTTGTTTGAAAATAAATCCTCCTATTTAACAAAATGAAGTGGACAATCATAGTAAAAAAAACAACTTTAATATAAAGTTGTTTTTATTAAGTAAAAATATATTTAACAATTAAATTATTCCCATACCAAATGCTGCGGCGAAAACCAAACTAATTGTTGTCATTAATTTAATTAAGATATCAATAGAAGGTCCTGCGGTATCTTTAAAAGGATCACCTACTGTATCTCCGGTAATAGAAGCTTTGTGTGCTTCACTACCTTTTCCACCATATTCTCCTGTTTCAATTAATTTTTTTGCATTATCCCAAGCTCCACCAGAGTTTGCCATAAAAATGGCTAGCATGATTCCAGTAGCTAGTGTACCTGCGAGCATTCCACCAAGTATTTCAGCTCCAAATAAGAAACCAATTGTGATAGGAGTTGCTATTGCAAGAATTGCTGGTAACATCATTTCTTTTAGTGCTGCATTTGTTGAAATAGTTACACATTTTGTATAATCAGGTTTTTCTGTATAATCTAAGATACCAGGCATTTCTCTAAATTGACGTCTTACTTCATTAATCATTTTGTTAGCTGCTTTACCAACTGATTTAATAACCATTGAAGAGAAGAAGAATGCCAGCATCGCTCCGATGATTAGACCAGCCATAACTTTCGGATGAGCAATATTAATTTCTGTAAGCCCTGCTTTTCTAATAAAAGCACTGAACAGTGCAATAGATGTCATTGCAGCAGAACCAATTGCAAATCCTTTTTCAATTGCTGCTGTTGTGTTACCAACAGAATCTAATTTATCTGTAATTTCTCTTACGTTTTTATCCAAACCACTCATTTCAGCTATTCCACCTGCATTATCTGCAATTGGACCATAAGCATCTACACTGATGGTTATACCTGCAGTTGATAACATACCAACCGCTGCTAGACCTACACCAAGTAATCCTCCAAACATATAAGAGGAAATAATTCCAGTCGCAAGGATTATGATTGGAATTAAAGTAGATTCCATCCCTGTTGAGATACCTGCGATGATATTGGTTGCATGTCCTGTTTGAGATTGATTGGCAATATTTTTAACATGTTTGTAATCTGATGAAGTATAGAATTCAGATACGAGTCCGATGAGCACTCCAACAGACAAACCAATAATGATAGAAATAAAAGGAGCCATTCCAAATGCGAATTGCTTCATATTCATTAATACATCATCTTGGTAATATAATGATGAATTAACTGTATCTAAGAACAAAACGTTAGTAGCAAATGCCAAAACGATAAATAATCCAGCACTAACATATGTTCCTAACTTAAGTGTTTTAAAAGGATCTTTACCTTCTTTTCCTCGAACAAATAACGATCCAATGATTGAAGAAAATATTCCTGCGAATGCAATCGTAAGAACAAATAATATACCATTCATACGTTCAGCTGCAGAAAAGATTAATGCGGCCATTGTAGCAGCTCCGATAATACTAGAAACATAAGATTCAAGTAAATCGCTCCCCATACCAGCAACATCACCTACGTTGTCTCCAACATTGTCTGCAATAACTGCTGGATTTCTAGGATCATCTTCTGGAATTCCAGCTTCTATTTTTCCTACTAAGTCAGCAGCAACATCTGCTGCTTTGGTGAAAATCCCTCCACCAACACGACCGAATAAAGCTATCGATGAAGCCCCTAAACTGTATCCTGCTGCATAAGTGATTACTTCATAAGCATCAATATTAAGCGTAAATGCTAATGAAATAACAATGAGCAATCCAAGTAAACCAAATCCTACAACGCTCATACCCATAACACTACCACCTTTAAATGCTACATCCAAAGCTTTTACAATACCACTTTGTTGTGCTGCAGTAGTAGTTCTTGAATTTGCATTTGTTGCACTCTTCATACCAATGAATCCAGCCGCTAAACTAAAGAAAGATCCTAATAAAAAGGAAAGTGCTGTTCCAAGAGCAAAGAACAATGAAGAATATTCCGTTTGCTCAATAACAACGTTTGTATTGCTGTTTGCTGTTAGACCAGATATACTGTCATATCCTAGGTAAAACCCACCAAATATAACTAGTGTTGCAATAATAATGTATATGTAAATTACCTTGTATTCACTTCGTAGAAAGGCTCTTGCACCTTCTTTAATATACGAACTAATTTCACGTACTTTTTCATCACCCTCATCAAAGGATAATACTTTTCGATACAAATAAAAAGCATATAATAATGCTCCTATTGCAATAATAAAACCTAAAATTAAATAAACTGCTGTATTCATCTCTCAACCTCCAAATATTCATGAATTCATTATACGTTTATTTGTAAGCGCTTGTCAAGAATAAAAACACAATATTTATTTGTTTTTAGTTGTAAATTTTTAAAGTATTTTTATGGGGAATTACCGAATAATAGCAATATTATTTCATATTTGATGTGTGTTTAGTATTTATTTCAATTGACTAATCTAACGATTTGTCTATATTCTACATAAATATAAAAGTATGCACACGAATCTTATTTACTGAAAATGTTGTAGATTTCATTGTTTTCAAAAATATAGGAAAGATTGTTGAATTTGGGAGATATTAGAATTATAAATAATACTCAAACAGAGGAACTTAAAAACTCTGATATATTTATTAGAGTTTTTTCATTGTTTATATTGCAATATATTGTTATAATATTGATTAGTAAATATGAAAGAAGTGGCAGCATGAAAAAAGCGATAGTATGGGTATTAGTACTTTATTTCTTCCAAGGTGTAATACACAATTTAGGACATCCAATAACGCCTTATCTTGTATCCGATTTAGGTATTGAAAAATACATGTTCGGTGTTTTTTTTGCTGCGATGAGTTTTGGGCTTGTGTTGGGTAGCCCAATATGGGGAGTACTTGGAGATAGAGGAAATAAAAGAATCTATATGACACTTGGGCTTATTGTGTATAGTATAGGACAGTTTATGTTTGGATATTCAGGTAATGAATATCAAATGGTGTTCTTCCGTTTCCTTTCAGGATTTGGAGTAGCAGCAAGTGTTACGTTACTACTTAGTCATTTAATATGTTTATCTCCAAAAGAGAAAAGAACCAAATATATTGCTTGGAGTGTTGCAATGTTTACTTTAGGATCTAGTATTGGATACTACCTGGGTGGACAATTAGCTACAAACAGTTTCTTAGTTGATTTACTAGGGACAGATGACTATAAAAGAGTATTCTTATTTCAAGCTATATTAAATGTGTTTCATGCGATAAACATGTATGTTCAAGTAAAACGAGTGAAAGAACCTGAAAATGGAGTTAAGAAAGTATCAATTATTCAAGGATTTAAAGATATAAAGAAAATGAATAAGAACTTAATAATATTTATGTTATCACTTACTTTTATATCAATCGGAATGATTAATATTAGTAAGTTTATCGATGTTTATTTTGAAGATTTAGGATATAATCCTAATGAATTAGGACAATTTGTATTAGTTACAGGAATTGTATCAATATTTGCAAGCGCAGTTATTGTTCCTGTAGTGTTAAAGTTTAAAAGAGAGTTAGGAATAATGATTTGGATTCAAGTTATAAGCAGTATTGTTATTCTAATTGTCTTTAGAGGAAGCAATTTGATTGTATTGCTGTATTCAGTGTTTATGATTTATGTAATCTTAAAAGCAGTTTATGCACCTTTAGAACAAAATTATATTTCTGAATTCGCACATGATGGGAAATATGGAACAATCATGGGAGTAAGACAATCCTTCTTCGCAATAGGGATGGTAATAGGTCCATTAATTGGTGGAATATTATACGATATTGAACCAATATTAGTCTTTGATTTTAGTGTTTTAATGTTTGTTTTAGGGATGATTTTAATCATCGCAGTTAGAAACAGACTTAAAAAAGAATTAGAGAAGTAAATAGTGTATATTTCGTTGTTAAATTGACTGAAATATGGTATAATTTTAGATGAGGTGATTAGATGAATTTACCGAATAAATTGTCATTTATGAGAGTGTTATTAGTGCCAGTACTAGTTGTCGTATACTATATTCAAACTGATATCTTGTTAATGATGTTAGCACCAATATTTATCATTGCTTCGTTTACTGATTTTCTTGATGGATATATAGCTAGAAAGTATAATTTAGTTACTACTTTTGGGAAGTTTATTGACCCACTTGCGGATAAGTTAATTGTACTTGCTGCATTACTAGTATTAAATGATGCTGATATAATTCCAATTTGGATTACTGTCATTATTTTAAGTCGTGAATTCATTGTTACAGGTATCAGACTAATAGCTGTTGGTGAAGGAAAAGTAATCGCAGCTAGTAAGTTAGGAAAATATAAGACAGCTTCAACAATGATTGCTTTAGTTTTATTGTTAATGTATCCATTCGATAATATTTTCCCAGATATTGGGATTTATATATTATACTTAGGTGTATTACTCACTGTTGTTAGTGGATTTGATTACTTCTTCAAAAATAAAAAAATAATCATGGAGTCAATTTAAAGAAAAATGACTGATAGCTACGTATTATATATGTAGTAAACTAAGGAGGATTTCAAATGGCAAGTAATGTAAGAAAAAAAGCACTAGATAGTGCAATAAAAGAGATTGAGAAACAATATGGAAAAGGATCAGTAATGATTCTTGGAGATGACTCAGCAAAATTAAATGTTGAATCGATACCTAGTGGTTCTATTAAATTAGATAAAGCTTTAGGAATCGGTGGTTATCCTAAAGGTAGAATAATTGAAATATATGGACCAGAATCTTCAGGTAAAACTACTTTTGCACTTCATGCAATAGCTGAAGCACAAAAAGCTGGTGGATATGCTGCTTTTATTGATGCGGAACATGCATTAGATCCTCAATATGCAAAAGCACTTGGGGTTGATATTGATAATTTAATTCTTTCTCAACCTGATACTGGTGAACAAGCATTAGAAATTACAGAAGCCTTAATTCGTAGTGGAGCAATTGATATTGTTGTAATTGATAGTGTCGCTGCACTTGTGCCAGAAGCAGAAATAAGAGGAGACATGGGAGCAAGTCATGTTGGTCTTCAAGCAAGACTAATGTCTCAAGCTATGAGAAAATTAAGTGGAGCTATTAGTAAATCACAAACAATTACGATTTTTATAAATCAAATTCGTGAAAAAGTTGGTGTTATGTTTGGTAACCCTGAAGTAACACCAGGTGGTAGAGCACTTAAGTTTTATGCTTCTGTAAGACTTGAAATCAGAAGAGGAGAACAAATCAAACACGGGACAGATATTGTTGGTAATTTAGCAAAAGTTAAAGTTGTTAAGAATAAAGTTGCCCCACCGTTTAAAACTGTTATAGTTGATATTGTTTATGGATTTGGAATATCTAAAACCGGAGAAATTATTGATATCGCAGTTGAAGAAGAAATCATTCAGAAGAGTGGATCTTGGTTTAGCTATAAAGGTGATAAAATTGGTCAAGGAAGAGAAAATGTTAAGAAGTATTTAGTTGAAAAACCAGAGTTATTGTTAGAAATTGAAACTAAAGTTAGAGAAAAATTAGGTGTTTAATTTAAACACCTTTTTTATTTGTGATTTTTTGGTGATATATGGTTATATTCATTGACTTTTTCAGATACAAACAGTTATAATAAGATAGTTATTAAAAATTTCTACTCATAATTACTTATTATGTTTAAATAAATATTTGATTTTTATAAAACGAACGGAGGAATGGACATGGATCCACTAGTAGTAATACTCTCCGGTCTGACATTTATAACACTAGGTACTGTAGGAGGATTTTTCCTACGTATTATGGTGGTTGAACGTGGTTTAGATAAAGCACGACAAAAAGTTAATCACATGATTGAAAACGCCCAAAAACAAGCTGATAGACACAAAAAAGAAGTTTTATTAGAAACAAAACAGGAAATTCACAATCTTAAACTAGATTTAGATAAACAAATCAAAGAAAGAAAGAGTGAAGTATCTGCTGTTGAAAATAAATTAATGCAACGTGAGCAAACTATGGATAGAAGAAGTTCTAACCTAGACAAACGTGAATCTAATTTAGATAAAAAAGAGGAAACTATCGAGCGCAAAAAACAATCATTAGATGACAAAAATAACAGACTGGAAAATTTAATTGAAGAACAAAGCATAAAGTTAATTGAAATTGCAAGATTTAGTGTAGAGCAAGCAAGAGATTTGATATTGAAACGAGTAGAAGAAGAAATAGCTGTCGAAATTGCTGCATTCATTAAAGAAGAAGAAGAAAAAGCGAAATTTGAAGTTGACAAAAAAGCAAAACATTTATTATCACAAGCAATTCAGAAATATGCACAAGATGTTACAAGTGAAAGAACAGTTTCTGTTGTAACATTACCAAATGATGAAATGAAAGGCCGTATAATTGGTCGTGAAGGAAGAAATATCCGAACAATTGAAGCATTAACAGGAGTAGACCTAATTATTGATGATACTCCGGAAGCAGTAGTATTAAGTGGTTTTGATCCTATAAGAAGAGAAATCGCTAAAAGAACAATTGAATCATTAGTTGCTGATGGAAGAATCCATCCAGGAAGAATTGAAGAAGTTGTTGAAAAAACAAGAGACGAAGTAGACCGATTTATAAGAGATAAAGGAGAAGAAGCTATCTTTGAAGTTGGTATTGGTAGAGTTCATCCTGATCTTGTAAAACTACTTGGTAGATTACACTTTAGAACTAGTTATGGACAAAATGTCTTAAGACATTCAATAGAATGTGCTTTCCTAGCAGGTAAACTTGCAGTTGAAATTGGTGAAGATGAAGTCTTAGCTAAACGCGCAGGATTATTACATGATATTGGTAAAGCAGTTGACCACGAAGTAGAAGGTTCACATGTTGAAATTGGTGTTAACTTAGCTAATAGATATAAAGAACCACTTGCTGTTGTTGATGCAATTCAAACACATCATGGTGATAAAGAAGCTCAAACTATTATTGCTGTTTTAGTAGCTGCATCTGATGCATTAAGTGCTGCTAGACCAGGAGCAAGAAGTGAATCTCTTGATAATTATATTAAACGTTTAGAACAACTAGAAAACATTTCTAAAAATGTTGATGGTGTAGAACATGCTTATGCTATTCAAGCTGGACGCGAAGTTAGAGTCATAGTTGAACCTACAAAAGTTGATGACACAATGGCTTATAAAATAGCACGTGATATCAAAGAACAAATTGAAGAACAATTATCGTACCCAGGTACAATAAAAGTAACTGTCATAAGAGAGACTAGAGCTCAAGATATTGCTAAATAAAAGCCTTCCTCTGGAAGGCTTTACTTATTTGAGGTGATTGTATGGAGTATTTTGATTTGTATGATAAAAATGGTCAAAAAATTGATAAAATTGTCCCTAGAGGAACAAAACTTTTGGATGAAGAATATCACATTGTTGTAAATATTTGGATAAGAAATAACCAAGGACAATACTTAATCCAACAACGTAATAAAATGTCTGATAAGAGACCTTTTATGTGGGATGCAACAGCTGGAGCTGTAGTGTCAGGTGATTCATCAATTATAACTGCTTTAAAAGAAACCTATGAAGAATTAGGAATTGCACTACAAAAAGATAAATTAAAATTTTTAAAAAGGTTTGTAGTAAAAGATAATTATGCAAACTTTATATTAGATGTGTACTTAATTGAACTTGATGTTTTATTGAAGGATCTCAACATTGATATAATAGAAGTAAAAGATTGTAAATACGCTACAATGGCTGAAGTAAAAGAACAAGTTAAAGATAATACATTTAAAGATTATGATCAAATTATTAAACAAAAAGGATATTTCGACCTAATAGAAAAGAGCTGATAAAATGAAAATTTTATTTATTGGAGATGTTTTTGGAACAAGAGGAATGGAAGCACTACACAAATACTTACCTAGAATAAAACAAAATCATAAACCTAATTTAATATTTGTTAATGGAGAGAATATTGATAGAGGCTTTGGAATAAGTGAACCAATTTATAAGGAATTAATGAAACTAGGAGTAAGTGTAGTAACTTTAGGAAATCACTCATTCTCAAAAAGAGAAATTATTGATTTTATTGATGGTTCGAAGATAATTCGCCCAGCAAATTATGCTGATTCGATTCCCGGAAAAGGGTATATCACAATAAAATATAATGATAAATTAGTCACAGTTATCAATTTAATGGGTCGTATTTTTATGGGGGACCCACTTGATAATCCTTTTAAAAAAGCTGATGAAATATTAGCTTCAATTGATTCTGATGTTGTGATTGTAGATATGCACGCAGAAGCATCTAGTGAAAAAATAGCTTTAACTCATTATTTAGATGGTAGAGTAACAGCAGTAGTAGGAACTCATACTCACGTTCCAACGGCTGATGCGATGAACTTTCCAAAAGGAACAATGTATATCACAGATATTGGTATGACAGGAACTAAATATGGAGTTATTGGTGCAGATAAAGATATCATTGTAAGTAAATTTCTAGATGGAATGCCAAGAAGAATAAAAGAAGATTTATCAAGTCCACTTCAATTCAACGCAGTTGTACTTGATACTGACTTGAATACTATAAAATCTATAAACATCTATGAATAAGGATTCCTTATTCATTTTGTTTGAGAAATTAGTAAATGTAATGTATACTTTGAAAAGGTGATAATTATGTCAAAAGATTATGAAAAATACTTTGTTAAACCATCAATAAGAGATGCTAGAAAAAGAAAATCACAAGAGACTCCTGTGATTGATTTTAGCCAACATTTCAATATAAAAGGGTTTGGGAAAGGTAAAACATACAAGATAGAAACTTATGGATGTCAAGCAAATGAAGCAGATACTGAAAAAATAAAAGGGATATTAGAAGCACTTGATTTCACTGAAAGTGAGACTTTAGAATATGCTGATATCATCTTGTTAAACACATGTGCTGTTAGAGAAAATGCAGAAAATCGCGTTTTTGGAGAGCTTGGAAGACTTAAACAATATAAGAAGAATAATCCAGATTTAATACTTGGAGTATGTGGATGTATGCCACAAGAAGAAAAAGTAGTAGATAGAATTTTAAAGAAAATTCATTATGTTGATTTAGTATTTGGAACTCATAATATCTACAAATTACCAGAATATTTAGAAACAGTAGTGCTTTCAAAGGAAAGAGTTATCGAAGTTTTCTCTGAAGAGGGCTCAATTGTAGAAAACATGCCTAGAATTAGAGAAAATACACGTAAAGCGTGGGTTAACATAATGTTTGGATGCGATGAATTTTGTACATATTGCATTGTTCCGTACACTAGAGGTAAGGAAAGATCACGAAATAAGAACGACATTATCAATGAAATCAATTCTTTAATAGAAGAAGGATATAAAGAAGTAACATTACTTGGACAAAATGTAAATAGTTATGGAAGAGACTTCAAAAACGAAGATTATAAGTTCGCTAATTTATTAAGAGATCTAAATAAATTACCAATAGAGCGAATAAGATTCACAACTTCTCACCCTAAGGATTTTGATTTAGAAACGGTAAAAATCCTCTCACAAGGCGGTAATCTAATGCCATATATTCATTTACCCGTTCAGTCAGGTAGTAATGAAGTGTTAAAAAGAATGAATCGTAAGTATACTAAAGAATCTTATATTGAGTTAGTAGATAATATTTACAAATATATTCCAAAAGTATCTCTAACTACAGATATTATTGTCGGATTTCCAGGAGAAACAGCAGAACAGTTCCAAGAAACGATTGATTTGGTTGAATATTGTAAATTTGAGGGAGCTTTTACATTTATTTACTCTAAAAGAGCAGGAACTCCAGCAGAACATTATGAAGATAATACACCATTTGAAGACAAGAAGCAAAACCTATATAAATTAAATGAAATAGTCAATAAAGGCTACTTAGTAGGGAACAAACGCTTTGAAGGAAAGACTGTTAAGGTCTTAGTAGATGGACTTAGTAAGAATAACGATGAAGTTCTCGCAGGTTATACTGAAAACAATAAACTAGTCAATTTCAAAGGAGACAAATCACTAATCGGAGAAATTGTAAAAGTAGAAATAACCGAAGCAAAGACATGGTTTTTAAAAGGAAAGCAAATTGGATAGTCTCGATAAATTAATTAAGGAAATCGAGTCTAACAGCCTTGTTGAAAGGTTTAAACAATTAGAGAAAATAATCGATAGTGACCAGTTGCTAAATCAAGATTATAAAGAATTATTAGAACTTCAAAAAATAATGGTGAATAAAAGAGAAAAGAAGAGTAAAGACTTTAAACTAGCCGAAAACAATTATAATAATGCTAAAGATAACGTTTTGAAACATATGATTTTATCGGAATATTTAGATTTATTAGAAGAAATAAATTATGATCTAAATATGATTCAAAAAATCATTTCAGAAGAAATAAACATAGATTTTAAATAGTCAATTTTAAAATTTGTGTTTTTTTATGGAATACTGGGAAATGACCATCAAAAGCAATTTCCCCTTGATTAAAAAAATATTGTAATGTATAATACGATTATAAAGAGAAATAATAAGGAGTGTTTTATATGGCAAAAAAACCTCGAAAAGAAGAAGATTCAATTTTCTTATACTCAAAAAAAGTTAAAATATCAAAACTTGTGGACTCATTTACAGTGATTCCTTCATTTGAAATAGTTAAGTATTTAAAGAAAAAAGAAATTTACTTACCATACTATCTTCATAAAGCTTTGATTAGGAAAAATATTGCACCAACGATTGCTGCAGCAGAAAGTTCTAATAAGTTTTCTGACGAAATGAAACATCGTTTAAAACATTTTGATAAATTTACGATATTTCAGTTAGAAAGATTAGCATCTGGGTATCAATTAAGTATTAATGTTACAGAGTACAAAAAGGATTTTTGGGATATTATTGTTAGAAATAGAACTGATTTAGGGATTAACAATTTAGAGTTTGTAAAACTTAAAAACCTTACAATGAAATATTCAAAAGAACAACAAGAAAGTTATGAGGAAATCAGAAAGAATTTTAAAGAAGTTTATTTTGAACCTCTTGGATATTTTGATGGAACTAAGGTTGAAGATGCAAAGGAAGTCTTAACAAGTGCTACTACTTTAACTGAAGTTAGAGATTTAGGGAAAATATATAATGTTGAGATTCCAAGAAGAATTAATAAGAAGCAATTAATTGATATAGTTGCAATCAAATTAAATTTTGATCAGGAAAAAATCGAAGAGATTTCGAAGAAATCAATTTTAGAAATTGAAAGATATGCAAAAAGAAGAAAAGTAAATGTTTCAATTGAACTTAAAAAATCAGACATGATCGAGTATATCTTAATTAAGATGCCTCAAGAAGAAGTTCCAAAATATACAAGTTCACTTAAAATATTTGCTGGAATGAATATTGAAGAATACCTATATAATTTAAAATTCGAAGAAATTGCAAGCAAAGTAAATGAAGCCAAAAGAAAGAGACTTAATAAATTAATCTTAATAGGAGCAGCAGCGGCTGTTGTAATCCTTGTTGGATATTTAGTTACTACTACATTAATGTAAAAAGGTGATAATATGGAAAATATTGATAAATCACAATATACACCAATGATGCGCCAATATTTAACAATAAAAGAAGACTATAACGATGCTATAGTCTTTTTTCGACTTGGTGACTTCTATGAAATGTTCTTTACAGATGCTTTTTTAGCATCAAGAGAACTTGAAATTCAATTAACCGGAAGAGACGCTGGAACAAAAGAGAAAGTTCCAATGTGTGGCGTTCCACACCATGCTGCTGAAGCATATATTGAAAGATTAATCTTAAAAGGATATAAAGTTGCAATCTGTGAACAAGTTGAAGACCCTAGTGTCGCAAAAGGAATTGTAAAAAGAGATGTAGTAAGATTGATTACTCCAGGAACATTTATTGAAAATAAGAGTGATGAAATAAACTATCTAGCTGCTATTGGAATTAATATTAATAATTATACTATTAGTTTTTTAGATTTATCTACAGGTGAATCCTTTTCACTTGTTTTACCAAAAGACCTAAACATCTTAATAAATGAATTATTACAGATTTCACCAAAAGAAATAGTTATTTCTAATTTCTTTGATGAAACTCACTTAGAAAAATATATCAAATCTGAAGGAGTACTTGTATCTATTAATAACGATATTGAAGTACCTGAAGTATTTGATAATCTATATAAACACTTACCAACCAAAGAAGAGAAAAAGACTTTTAAGAGATTATTAAATTATATTATTAGAACGCAAAAAAGAGAATTAATGCATCTTAAAGAAGTGATTGTTTTAGAAGCTTCGTCTTATATGAAAATGGATTCTAATACAATCAGAAACTTAGAACTCACTGAAACTCTTAGACATAATAATCGAATCGGAAGTTTATTTTGGTTAATTGATAAATGTGAAACAGCAATGGGTTCACGTTTCTTGAAAAAACAAATTTTAAGACCTATATTAAATAAAGATACTTTGGAAACAAGATACGATACAGTTGATATTTTGAATAAAGAATTTATTACTAAACAAGAGATTAAAGACTTACTTAAAAATGTTTATGATCTTGAAAGAATAGTTGGTCGAATCTCATATGGTAATACAAATGGGAAAGATTTGGTTCAGTTACGTAAATCATTAAGTATTTTACCAAATTTAAAGGCTGATTTACTATTACTTAAAAATCCGCATACTAGTTTCTTATCTGAATCTCTTGATTCTCTTAAAGACTTTTATGATTTACTTATAAACTCAATTGTTGATGATCCACCTTTAACTATTAAAGAGGGAAGAATCATCAAAGAGAAATATAATAAAGATCTTGATGAAATAAGAAATAACGCTTTAAATATTAAGTCATGGTTGAAAGAACTAGAAGAAAAAGAACGAATTAGAACAGGTATAAAAAAATTAAGAATTGGTTATAATCGTGTATTTGGATATTATATTGAAGTACCAAAAGGTCAAATAGCTAATGTAAAAGAAGAATTTGGTTATACTAGAAAACAAACGTTATCAAATAGTGAAAGATATATTACTGAAGAATTAAAGCAAAAAGAAACAATCATTTTATCTTCAGAAGAAAGAAGTATTAAACTTGAATACGAAATATTCTTAGAACTCCGTGATATAGCGAGAACTAAAATTCCTGTTATTCAAAAAAATGCTAATATCATTAGTGAAATTGATATGATGATTGCTTTAAGTATTATAAGTGAAGAAATGAATCTTACAAGACCAGTTTTAGTTGAAGACAATGTAATTGAAATTATTGGATCTAGACATCCAGTAGTAGAAAAAGTATTAACTGAAACTGAATTTGTTCCAAATGATATTTTACTAAATAAGAAAACAAATATTTTACTTATTACTGGACCTAACATGAGTGGTAAATCCACATATATGAGACAAATGGCTTTAACTACTATTTTAGCTCAAATTGGTTCATTTGTTCCTGCGAAGAGTGCTAAAATTCCAGTATTTGATGCAATTTTCACAAGAATTGGAGCGGCTGATGACTTAGTTAGTGGTAAATCAACATTTATGGTTGAAATGCTAGATGCAAATAACGCTATTAAGAACGCTTCAAAAGACTCACTTATCTTGTTTGATGAAATAGGTAGAGGAACAGCAACATATGATGGCATGGCGTTAGCTCAAGCAATTATTGAATATATTCATGAGAAGATAAAATGTAAAACATTCTTCTCGACTCATTATCATGAGTTAACTGATTTAGACAAATCACTTGCTACTCTTAAAAATGTTCATGTAAGTGCTAAAGACAAGAATGGTGCAATTATCTTTTTACATAAAGTTAAGGATGGACCAACAGATAAATCTTACGGGATTAATGTTGCAAGCTTAGCAAATCTTCCAAAAGGATTGATTGCTAGAGCTAAATTAATTCTAAATGATTTAGAAAGAAATCACCAAAAGTTATCTGAATCTGTAAATATTAATCTATTTAATTTTGATGATTTTATTGAAGAGGAAAAAAATACAAAAGAAGAAAATGAAATAATAAAAGAATTAAAAGAAGTTTCAATTGAAGAGTTAACTCCACTTGAAGCTATGAATATTTTAAATAGGATTATCAACAAACTATAAAAGGGCTGGGATTTCTCTGCTCTTTTTACTTAAGTAAATTAGAATAGAAAGAGGTGTTTACATGAAGAAATATGCTAAGAGTATTAAAAAACTAAACCCAATGCAGTTTGCTGTTACTCAAAAAAATGCGACTGAAAGACCATTTGAAAATGATTATTATGATGAGTTTAGTGAGGGAATCTATGTAGACATTGTTTCAAAAATTGCTTTGTTTTCATCACTTGATAAGTTTGATGCACATTGTGGATGGCCTTCTTTCACAAAACCAATAAAGGATAATGACGTTGGAAGCAGAAAGGATTATTCGCATTTTATGTTAAGAACTGAGGTTAGAAGTTTAGATAGTGATTCACATCTTGGACATGTCTTTAATGATGGACCAAATGGAAACTTAAGATACTGCATTAACTCAGCAAGTTTAGAGTTTATACCAAGGGATAAAATGAAAGACCTTGGATATCAAGACTATTTAGATATCTTTGCAAAATAACAATCAAATGATTGTTATTTTTGTATGGTAAAATGATTCTTTTTCACATATAATAAAAAGGAAGAAAGTAGTGATAAATATGGGAAAAATAATTCAATTAAGTGATTCATTAAGTAATTTAATCGCAGCTGGGGAAGTCGTAGAGAATATGGCTTCTGTTGTTAAGGAATTAGTCGAGAACTCGATTGATGCAAACAGCACTAAAGTTAGAATTGATTTATTAGAAGTTGGTCTCAATGAAATTAAAGTAATTGATGATGGAGATGGAATGAGTAAAGAAGACATGAAAATGTCTATTAAAAGACATGCCACATCTAAAATTAAAACTAGTCATGACTTATATCATATTTCATCACTTGGATTTAGAGGTGAAGCACTTCCTTCGATTGCTTCAGTCTCACATTTAGAAATAATAAGTAGTGAAGGAGATAGTGGATATAGAATCTTCATGCTTAAAGGTGAAATTAAAGAAAGTTCAGAATATGCACCAAGAAAAGGAACAAGTATTGCTGTTAGATATTTATTTTATAATACGCCTGCTAGACTTAAACATCTTAAAGCTACTAATACAGAATTATCTTACATCGTAGGATATGTTAATAAAATAGCTCTTTCTCATCCTAAAATTGCATTCACTTTAACAAATGATAAGAAAACAATCTTTCAATCAACAGGTTCAGGGGAACACTTAAGAGTTTTGTCAAATATATATTCAATTGAGATCATAAAAAATATGGTTCCTTTCGAAGATAAGAATCAATACTTTGAAGTAAGTGGATATATGACTAAACCGATATTCAATCGTTCAAATAGAAATCACATTACAATTATTGTTAATAATAGAATGATAAAAAATAGTAAAATAATCTATTCTATCAGTGAAGCATATAAAACATATTTACCTATTGGTAAATATCCAATCGTGTTTTTAAAGATTGATTTAGATCCATTACTAATTGATGTGAATGTACATCCTCAAAAATTAGAAGTTAAATTTACTGAAGAAAGAATGTTGCTCTCTTTAATTAAAAAAGCAATTGGAGATAAATTGAAATCATTAATGCTTATTCCTGAAATGAAAGAAAAAGTTGTTGATAATGTGAAATATGAAACGCTAAATTTAACATCTATGATTAATGAAAAACCGAGCTTAGTAAAAGAAGATTTTGTGAAATATATCGACAATTTAGTTGAAAAGAAAAAACAAGCTGATAAAACAGTGAAAACTGAGGTACCTAAAAAAATAGAGGAAGAAATCATAACGAAAATTCCAAGACTAGAATATATTGGTCAATATTTAGGAACATACCTAATTGCTCAAAATGAACAAGGATTATTCATCATTGACCAACATGCTGCTGCAGAGAGAATTAGATATGAAAACTACTATCGAAGAATGGCGAGTGTAAGTATTGAAACATACGATTTAATTATTCCGATAACACTTGATTTATCGAATGAAGAAGTAATCGCACTAACAGATAAATTAGATTTATTTCCTCCTTTAGGAATTTCTTTAGAAATTAATATGATAAATACTATTGATATTATAAAAGTTCCGACTTGGTTTATAGAAGGATATGAAAGAATATATACAGAAGAAATAGTAAAATTCATTCTTGAAGGAAAAGATATCGGAATAATGGACGTTAAAGACTCCCTTGCTAAGTCTCTTTCTTGTAAACATTCAATAAGAGCTAATAAGTATATTAATAAGAATGAAATAGATAAATTGTTTCATGATCTTGAAAATTGTGAAAACCCATATACTTGTCCACATGGTAGACCAACAATCATTAAATTTACAAAAGAAGAAATCGAGAAACTATTCTTGAGAATAATGTAATGATTATTGTTATAGTAGGACCAACAGGTATTGGGAAGACAAAATTATCTATCGCTTTAGCTAAAAAATATAATACTGAGATTATTTCTGGTGATAGTGTTCAAGTTTATAAAGGACTAGATATTGGGAGTGCTAAAGTAAATGAAAAGGAAAAAGAAGGAATAGTTCACCATTTAATAGATATTCTAGAACCTAATGAAGACTTTAGTGTAGCCGTTTTTCAAAAAATGGTAAGAGAGAAAATTTCAGACATGGAAAGCCGTAATCTAACACCAATTATCGTTGGTGGAACTGGGTTTTATATTAAAAGTGTTCTATATGATTATAACTTTGATAATACAGAAAGAGATGAATCACTTATTCTTAAATATCAGGATTTATCAAATGATGAATTACATAACATTTTAGAACAAAGAGATTATGAAAGTTCATTAGTGATTCATAAAAATAATCGCAAAAGAGTATTACAAGCAATCTCGAGATCATCAACTAATAAAGTATCAGAAAATAAGTTGAAGGATATCCAATTATATGATTTTAAAATAATTGGACTAAATATGGAAAGATCACTTCTTTATAAACTAATTGATCGTCGTGTTGATAAAATGATTCATCATGGATTATTAAAAGAAGTAGTCCAGCTTCATAAAAAGAATATCCAGACTAATAGTGTAAATAGCATTGGCTATAAAGAGCTTTATAAGTACCTTGATGGAGAATATGAATTTGATTATGCAGTTGACAAAATCAAGCAACATTCAAGAAATTTAGCTAAAAAACAATATACATTTTTCAATAATCAATTTGATGTTAATTGGGTAGATGTAGACATTCATCATTTTGATAAAACAATTG
This sequence comes from Candidatus Izemoplasma sp., assembly GCA_029939945.1. Taxonomy (GTDB): domain Bacteria; phylum Bacillota_I; class Bacilli_A; order Izemoplasmatales; family Izemoplasmataceae; genus JAFGXW01. The sequence continues at coordinate 50,521 of JAOZRX010000003.1, forward strand.
AGAAAGCAATCAAGATAATAGAAGGATAATTTTTGATGAAGTAGTATCAAATATTATTAATTAGTGAATTATTATTATTTTTGCTATAATACATTTAACGAGGTGAGATTTATGAAAAAACCATTCAAAGAAACGTTCGCAGATATTTCGATTACAATCGCGAGACCAATCATAAATGTACTTATGTCTAGAGAGATAAGAGTTATCGCAAGAGGGGATAAAATAGACAAGAATAGAGAACCATTTATTTTAATATCAAATCATTTTAATACATGGGATTCATTCGTTGTTATGAGGAATATAAAGAGTAAAATTCGTTTTCTAGCTACAGCCATAGGATTTTTAGATCCAGGTAAGGGATTTGGAATGAAATTCTTAGCAAGAGCTATTCCTAAAAGAGTAGGAAAAGTAGATTACAAAGCTACTAAACAAGTCTTTTACTATTTAGAACAAGGATATAGTATTGGATTCTTTCCTGAGGGTGACAACACTTTTTATGGTGAAACTTTACCAATCTTTAAATCAACTGGAAAACTAATTAAGAAAGCTGATGTAGATGTAATTCTCGTTAAACAACAAGGAGGATATATTTCACAACCTAGATGGGCTGATTACTTTGCAAAGGATGGAGTAGTTCATACTGAAACAGTTATGCTGCTAACAAAAGAAGAGGTAAGGCAATTAACACCAGGGAAAATTAATATAATAATAGAAAAATCAATTTATAATAATGATTATGATTTCCAAAGGGAAAGAATGATTAAATTTAAAAGAAAAGCAAGAGCTGAAGGGATAGAAAGACTTGTTTACTACTGTAATAATTGTGGTGGAGTACTAACAGTCTTTGGTTCTAAAGATGATATTGTTTGTTCTAAATGTGGTAAAATTGGACACATTAATGAATATGAATTTATTGAAGGTAATAAATTTGATAATTTAGTAGATTATAATAAATTCCAATACTCAAAAATAGAAGAAGTAATAGCTAGTGAATTTGTATTTGCTGTTACACTAAACTTAGTAAATCATTCAAGTGTAAGAAATATTAGGATTGGTAAATACAAAGTAAGATATAAAGATAAGACACTATTCTTAACTGATAAATTATCAACATATAAATTTGAACTTGAAAAAATAAAATATCCAGTAAATACAATGAGAAATAGCTTCAGTTTTGATTATGAAGAAGAAACATATAACTTTACTGATATAAGACATCAATTTGTAATATTTGAAATGTGCAGATTCCTTAATGGAAGCTATAAGGAGTAGAGATTAATATGAAAGTAAAAGTTAAAGTAGATGCTTGGGTTTCAACCTTGTTATGGGGTATGAATGTATTCTTTGTAGTTATTGCGTTTGCGGTGCCTGCAGAAGAAATATGGATATTTTTAGTAGTTATCTTACCCATGGTAATATTTATGGCATGGATATTAATAGGATCATACTATGAATTTCAAGAAGACTTATTATTTATAAAACTAGGACCACTTTTTGGGAAAATTAAATATGATAATATTAAATCCTTAGCACTTAAGAAGAATTGGGTGTCATCAATGGCTTTAAGTTCGAAAAGGATTGAAATAAAGGAACATAAAAAGGGTTATATTATGGGAACAACATATATTTCTCCTGTAAACAGAGAAGAATTTTATGAAGACTTAAAAAGAAGATGTTATTACTTAGAAAAAAATGAGTAAAATAAAACTCATTTTTTTTATATTAAATATATAATCTATGTTAGAATGTATTGATAAGGAGGTGTTTCAGTTGAAAAAGATTTTTACTTTAGGTTTTTTATTTTTTATTCTACTTACTCCAGTAATAGGAATAAATGCAACTGATATTCAAACAGATGATGCACCAGTAATTGTTGAGAAAGTAAATGAAGAAATACAGTATGGAGCAATAAACAATAGTAGTGAATTTACTAATGTTGTTATATTTATTAAATTTGCTGATGAAGTAAATTATACATCGCCATATGATTATGATTATTACGAAAATATGTTTAATGATATTGATGGAGTTAGTTTAAAAAACTATTATCTTGAAGTTTCATATAACCAATTAACAATAGATTCCGTTTTAGTAAATGACGGAACAACGATGATTTACTATGTTGATTCACATGATAGATCATACTATCAAGAGTATGATGAATCAACAAATCCTGATGGATATGATGGATCTGCAAATAATACTCAAGCTGATCGTGAACATTATCTTCTTGGGAAAGCAATCGATTTTGTTGATTTTAATAATTATATTGGTGATTCTATTGATTTAGATGTTAATAACGATGGAGATGTTGATAGTATCACATTTATGATAAGTGGTGAAGATGATGGGTGGAGCAGTCTTTTCTGGCCCCATAAATGGAGTTTAACTTCATTTTACAACTATTCAGCAGGAGAATATTATAATGGAGCTCCTGAAATCAACGGGTTAAATGCTTATAATTATACATTTGAACTACTTGGAAATAGTACGAGTTATTCGAATAAAGTAGATGTTGGAGTATTAGCTCACGAAACATTTCATTTAATAAGTGCTCCTGATTTATATCACTATTACGAACATTTTCATATTGAACCAGTTGGTGACTGGGGGTTAATGGATTCTACTTCACTAATTCCAAGTCATATGCTTGGATATATGAAAGAAAAATATGGAAATTGGATAAATGACGTTGATGAGATTACAGGAAGTGGAACATATACTTTGGCTCCACTGGCTGAATCTGGAGATAATTTGTATAAATTAGATTTAGAGTATTCTAATGAATTCCTTTATTTTGAATATCGCAAAGCAGAAGGTTTATATGAATCTAATCTACCAAATAGTGGACTGATAGTTTACCGCGTAGATATGGATTATTATGATTATGGAAATGTTTTGGGATATTATGACGATTCTGGAAATCCAACTGATGAATTATTTATTTTTAGACCAGGAATTACTAGTTCTATTCCAGTGTTTTTCCCAGATGAAGATGATTTGAACATTGATGAAGATGGTGACATTGATAACGCTGCTTTATCAAATAATAATCTTTATAATGAAATGGGAACTGGAACAGATATCATTATGTTTTATAGTGATGGAACACAAATCGATATAATAATATCTAATATTATTGAACATGATGGAGTAATTACCTTTGATGTTGCATTTCCAGAAGAAGAGCCGATTATAGATTTAGTCTCAGAATATTATATTTCACCATTCACGGAATTATATTTAATTGATATGTATGGTTTTGAATATAGAGCTATAGTAGACAATATTCCTGCGGACGGAGTAGTTTACTACACAACAGATGGTACAACACCTAATACTAATTCAACTCTTTATACGGGAGATATTATTACTTTTGATGCTAATTCTAATGTTATAAAAGCAGCAATTTATATTGATGGTAATCTAGACTATTCTTTAACAAGAGAATTTAATTTTGTGACAGAGATAGAAAGTGAACACAGTCCTTATGGAAATAATCAAGATATTACATGGTATCTTGATTTAAAATACGATGAAAGTTATAATAATCTAATATTCCATAATAGTTCTGCTATGGAATATGAATATGACTATTTATATTTACATGTAGGATCGACAACTACATCTTATACAGGTACTCAACTTTCAAGATTAGTCCTAAGCTATAGTGGAGATTTATTATTAAGATTTGTTACTGATACTTATGTAGAGGATTATTATGGATTCTCTTTGAATCTTGAATTTAATCTAAATGTAGACCTTGATTTAATTGGTGATGAAATAGTTGATATAGAAATTAATGAAAACTATGAAGAACTTGGTGTATCTATAATAAGAAATGGAATTGATGGTGAGTTCTCTTATGTTATTCAAGGTGATACTGTCGATACTAGTGCTTTAGGATCTTATACTGTTATTTATGTTTTATTAGATGAAGATTCTAATGAAGTATCTTCAATCACTAGAACAGTAAATGTTGTTGATACAACTAACCCTATTGTAACTTTAATAGGAGATAGTGAAGT
>JAOZRX010000003.1:54648-68511 GCA_029939945.1 Candidatus Izemoplasma sp.
CATTACCTATACCGTGACTGATAGTTTTGGAAATGAAACTAGTGTTATTAGAACAGTAAATGTTGTTGATACAACTAACCCTATTGTAACTTTAATAGGAGATAGTGAAGTTACAATTGAAGTATTTGGTACATATGATGATTTAGGTATAACTAAATCAGATAATTCAATGATAGAACCAACCTTAGAAATTATAGGTGAGGTTAATTACAATGTAGTTGGTGAGTATATCATTACCTATACCGTGACTGATAGTTTTGGAAATGAAACTAGTGTTATTAGAACAATAAATGTTGTTGACACTGAAGTGCCAATCTTAACATTATTACCGGGTATAGATACAGTTTTTATTGGAGAAGAATACATTGATCCATTTATCGATTTCACAGATAATTATTCAACTGTATTTGATACAGTAACTGATAATACTGTTGATACATCAATATTAGGGGAATATATCATCCAATATACTGTTAGAGATGAATATTTAAATGAATCAATAATTTATCGATATGTTAATGTAGTTGAAAAAGAAGTAGTAGTCCAAATTAAATTGGATGAAACAATTAATACGATAAAAACTGGTGAAGAATTTATTCCAGCTGTTTGCATTATCGTAGGAGAGTATTCTGAATATTCAGATGATTGTCGTGTTGATTTAACTGATGTAGATATGACTGCTATAGGTACTTATGAAGTTGTTTACTTTGTAGAAATTAACTCAATAAGATACGAGAAGATTAGTTATGTCTTTGTCTATAATGAAGATGATTCAATTGTTTGGTATTACGATAAAAGTAGGAGGGGTTATTTATGAGAAAACTAGTGGGTTTAGTAGTATTACTTTTTTTAGTTGGTTGTGAAACAAAAACAGAAATAACAACTTCTTTGAACAAAGGATATGACATAATTACAGTTAATAGTAATTGGGAAGATGCTGGATGTGTTTTATCAGTTAGTAGTGGAACAAGTTATAATATGCTTGTAGATAATACAGGATTAGATGTTGCAGAACTTGGAGAGTATGAAATTACTTATTCTTATAGTTATCGAGAAGTAGAGTACTCAAGAACAAGGATTGTAAAAGTAATAGATGATATAGATCCTACAATTGTTTTAAATAGTGGGATAGACACAGTACAATTAGGAGAAACTTGGGTAGATGCTGGAGTAGTTGCGGATGATAATTTTGATACTGAGTTAACTATTGTAACTGATTCTCCTGTAGATACATCAACAATTGGAAGATATATTGTTACTTATACTGCGATTGATGATTCGATGAATGAAACATCAATTATTAGAGTTGTAAATATAGTTTCATCTGAATAAAATGGAAGTTTTTAATACTGATATCAAACTTAAATATACATTATATGGACAATTATTTACTTTTTGGTAAAAAAATGGTAAAATTATTATGTATTTAAGAAAATAGGTGATAGTATGGCAACAATTAAAGAGATAGCAAAACTTGCTGAATGTTCGATTGGAACTGTTTCGAGAGTTTTGAATTTTGATGATAGTCTTAGAGTGACAGATGAGAAGAAACAAATGATACTAAAAATAGCAGAGGACTTACAATATAAAACTGTTCAACAAAGAAACAAAAAAGATATTCTCAAAGTTGCTGTTGTTAGTATGTATACCAAAGTAGAGGAAATTGAAGATCCCTTTTATTTGTCAATTAGATTAGGTGTAGAAAAAAGAGTTCAAACTGAGAAAATAGATTTGATTATTTTGAATGATGTAGATGGTAGTTATGACTATTCAAAAATAAGTGGAGTTGAGGGGATTATTGCCATAGGACATTTTACAAAAACGGAAATTAAAGCTTTTTCAGATATTACTAATAAGATTGTTTTTGTTAATAGCGAACCTGATAATAAGAAATATGATTCCGTCTTATTTGATGGTGAAAATGCTGTTGAAGAAGTTATGAATTATCTGTATTTAAATGATCATAGAAATATTGGATATATTGGCGTAAAATCAATTAGAGAGAGCAAGATGGTCGATTTAGCCGAGAAGAGATATGACTTAGTAAAAGAGAAAATGCAAAGACTTGGAATATATAATGAGAATAATATATTCCGTGGTGGAAAGACTTTTTCTGATGGGTACAAATTAATGAAAGAAATTATCAATGAAGATAAATTACCAAGTGCGTTTTTTATCGGAAATGATTCAATGTGTATTGGGGCTTTAAAGGCTTTATTTGAAGCTGGGATAAAAGTACCTAAACACATAAGCCTTATAGGGTATAATGATATATCAAGTGCTGAATTTACTTCCCCATCATTAACTACTGTAAAAGTATATACAGAGTTAATGGGAGAGAAAGCTTTGGAATTATTAATAGATACTCTTAGGGGAAGAGAAATTCCCTTTCGAATTATTACACCTACAAGGTTGATAGTTAGAGACTCTGTAACGAAGCACGTTGAATAAACGTGCTTTTTTTGCCTAAAATTACAAAAGTATTCAAGAAATTTGTAAGAGTTTTCATTAACGGTTTGACATTGTGAAAAATATATGGTAAAATTTTGGTAAAAGAAATATATATTTTTACCAATAGGAGGAAAGAAAATGAGAAAAAGCTTTATTTTAAGTATGATGATTGTATTGTCTTTATTTATTACAGGATGTAAAAAACCAAATAATGACCCTGTAATAAGTGGACCACTTGATGTTTCAATATTACAAGGTTCAACTTTTGATGAGTGGGATGGAATTACTGCTACTGACGAAGAAGATGGAGATATAACAGAATTAATCGAACTCGATGGATTTGTAAACTCTCTAATACTCGGAGAGCATGCTCTTACTTATACTGTAGAAGATGCAGATGGAAATACTGATAGAGTATCAATAACGATAACTGTTTACTATGAAACCGCAGATGATAACGCCGTGTATAATGGCGATTTTAGTTTAGGTGAAGGTGGATGGACATTTGATAAACCTGGTGGAGAAGCAACGTTTGTTGTAACAAATGATGAATTAGTTGTTACTATTACAGACTTAGCTCAGGAATGGTGGAATTTACAGGTTCATCAATCAATATCAATTGAAGATGAAACAACTTACAAATTTACATTTGACGCAAAAAGTGCAGAAGGAAAAAGAGTAGGTGTTGGAATTGAAGATACAGCTGATGGTTACGCAATGTTACCTGGTGGAGATGTTGTATTTGAATTAACTGCTGAATATGAAACTTACGAATATTACTTTACAAGTGATAGAACGATTGATACTGGTAAATTTGTTATTTACTTAGGAAGAATTGGTCTTGATGAAGAATTAGCAACTGTATATCTTGATAATATACAAATAGAAGAAGTTACTTTAGACACAACTGACCTAGTAATTTTAGGTGCAGATGAAGTTAACTTAGTGTTAAATGAATCATTTGAACCTTTAGCTGGAGTAACAGCTGAAGCTGGAGATGGAACTGATTTAACTTCAAGTATTGAACTAAGTAATGTTGTAGTTACTGAGTTAAGTAAAAATGCTATATATATCTTACAATATTCTGTTACTGATGGAACAACAACTTTATATCATGACAGAATTGTTAATATTGTTTTAGGTAAGGACAACGCCTATGAGTTGTTTAATACAGACTTTAGTTTAGGTGTAACAGGATGGTCACTTGATTTCCCAGTTGGGACAGGAAATATGACTGTGGTTGATGGAGTGTTAGTTGCTGAGTTAACTGATTTAGGGACTGAATGGTGGCATATTCAATTATTCCAAAGTGAAATTAGTATCGAAGAAGGAAAAACTTATATGGTTTCTTTCGAAGCAAAAGCTGATGGTTCAAAAAGAGTTGGACTTGGAATTGAAGACCCAGCTGATGGATATGTTGATTTAAAAGGAGAAAGTATTGAATGGGATTTAACAACTGAATGGGTAACATATGAATATTCATTTACAGCTCCTAGAACTATTGATACAACAAAATATGCTATATTCCTTGGATCAATGTTAGAAACAGATGTGCTTACTACTGTATACATTGATGATTTCCAAGTAATAGAAGCAGAAGATAGCTCTCCATTAATTTCTGGAGCAGGTAGTATCGACGTTATTCAAGGAACAACATTTACAGTTCTTGATGGTGTAACCGCTAGCGACATTGAAGATGGAGATATTACGACAAATATTACTACTTCTGGAACAGTTGATACTGACACTTTAGGTGAATATGAAGTTGATTACGAAGTGACAGATTCATTTGGAAATACAACTGTTGTTACAAGAACAGTTAGTGTAGTACTTGGTGGAAATCCATGGGAAATGTTTAATACAGGATTTGATTTAGGTACACTTAGTTGGAATCTTGATTTCAATGATATAGCTACAGGTACTTTTACTGTTGTAGATGGTGTACTTGAAGTAGATATAACGAATGTAGGAAATGCATTCTGGCATGTTCAAGTTTATCAAGATAATAAACAAATTGACATGGACACAATGTACAAAGTATCATTTAGAGCAAAAGCAGATGTAGCTAAGAGCATCGAACTTGGAATTGAAGATCCAGCTAATGGATATGCTTCTCTAAAAGAAGATACTGCAGTATGGGAATTAACTACTGAATGGGTTACTTATGAATACATGTTTGATCCAAGTATCTCAATTGATACTGCTAAATATGTTTTACTAATAGGTAATATAACTGGAACAGATCCTAATACAAAAGTATATATTGATGATTTCACAGTTGAAGAGTTTGCTGCAAGTGTCAATGTTAATCCTAATATGGAAACAACTGATGCATGGGTATTTGACTTCCCAGGTGGAGCTGGTACGATGAGTTATGTTAATGGAGAAATCGAAGCAGTATTAACTGATTTATCTGATGCATGGTGGAAAATTCAACTTCAACAAGATGGAATTAGTATCGTTGAAGGTCATTATTATTTAGTATCAGTTGACTTAAAAACAGATACTCCTAGACGAGTTGGTCTTGGAATTGAAGATACTGCTGATGGATACGCAGATTTAAAAGGTGAAAGTATTGAGTGGGATATTACTACTGAATATCAAACATATTATTATGTATTAAGAGCAAATAGAACAATTGATTCTGCTAAACTAGCATTATTCTTTGGGCAAATAACTGGAACAGACGGAATTGGAACAATTTATATTGACAATTTTGATATGGTTGAAGCAAATGGATTAAACATATTGTTGAATTCTGGCTTTGCAGATAACTCTGTTTGGAATTATGATTTCCCAGGTGGAGCAGGTACAATGGAAGCAATTGATAATCAATGTGTTATTGCTTTAACTGATATAGGTGATGCATGGTGGAAAATACAATTACATCAAACTGATGTTACAGTAGAAGCTGGAGTTTCTTATCTTGTTACTTTTAAAGCAAGTAGTGATGTTGCAAGAAGAATTGAACTAGGAATTGAAGACCCAGCTAACGGATATGCTGACTTAAAAGGAGAAGTAGTTGGATGGGAAATTGATGGAGACTTAAGAACATATACATATATTTTCACTTCAGGTGAATCTATTGATACAGCTAAGTTTGCAATTTTCTTAGGACAAATCACAGGTACAGATCCTCTAAGCAACTTAATTATTACAGATTTCGCAGTATTTATAATAGAATAAAAAATAGGTTTAGGAGCCTTTTCAAAAGGCTCCTAAATTTAATTGAGGTGAGATTATGAAAAAGATTTTAGTATTCATGATGATGTTATTGCTTATAGGTTGTGAAGCAAAAGATAAGGAAGAAACATTTGACAATCCTTATATAAATCCTGTTTTTAAACCTGTAATTGCTGATCCATCTATTATTAAGGCAGATGATGGATACTTCTATGTTTATGCTACAGAAGATTTTTGGGATTATGATAGTGGTGTACATAACGTTGCTATTATCAGATCTGAAAACTTAATTGATTGGGAATATGTTAGTGATGCATTTGTTGAAAAACCTGATTGGAATGGACTTGCTTATATATGGGCCCCAGATATTCAGTACTTCAATGATACTTATTACTTATATTATTCATTATCAGTTTGGGCAGATGATAATCCTGCCATAGGAGTAGCTACTTCAAGTTCTCCAAGCGGACCATTTATTGATCAAGGAAAACTCTTTGATAGTAACGAAATAGGTGTTGGAAATTCAATTGATCCATTTATATATATTACAGATGATAATGAAAAATGGATGTTTTGGGGAAGTTTTAGAGGACTTTATGCAATTAAATTAAGTGATGATGGATTATCAACAGTTGGAGAAAAATTTCATATTGGAGGTAACTCATTTGAAGCTTCATATATTATAGAAAAAGACGGATACTATTACTTATTTACAAGTACAGGAAGTTGCTGCTCTGGTGCTGAGTCAACCTATAATGTTAGAATTGGTAGAAGTACACAACTACTTGGACCATATATTGATAAAACTGGAAGAGATATTATACATAGTGATGGTTCACTTGTAATGGGGGCTGGAAAACAATACGTTGGTGTTGGACATAATTCAGTAGTAATTGATGATAATGGAGATTATTGGATGATTTATCATGGAATTGATAAAGATGATCCATATTTAGAAAATGGAGCAACAAAAAGACCATTAATGATAGATAAAATTATATGGGATTCTCTTGGATGGCCACAAACTAAGAATTTTGTACCATCTGAAATAGAAACAGAGGGACCATATTTTGAGGAGGATTAAAATGAAAAAAGGACTTATGTTAATGCTTGTTACGATGTTTATATTTTCTTTAGTTGGATGTGGAAATGACACTCCTGAAGAAGAAGATTATTTAGTTACAATAACTTATTGGAATATTTTTACAGGACCAGATGGAGAAGAAATGGTAGCCATGGTTAATGATTTTAATGAACTTCATGATGGAGTTATTAAAGTTAATACTCAAACTGTTCCTGCTAATGATTTTTATGAAATATTAAATACTGTTGTTCCTCAAGGAGAAGGTCCTGATGTTGCAATAATGCATTTAGATCTTGTACCTAAATATGCAGATCTTGGTATGTTAATGCCATTTGATGATTTAATGGATGATGTTGAAATGAACAGTGAAGACTACATTCCTGCTGTTTGGGATGCGGGAGTATTTGATGGAAGCAGATATGGAATTCCATTAGATGTACATCCTATAGGATTATATTATAATCAAGATATTTTAGATGAATATGGTGTTGAAGTGCCTACTACATATGAGGAATTAATTGCTGCATGTGAGATCTTAACTGATGATTCAATTGATCAATGGTGTATGCCTCTTTCAACTGTATGGCCATCAGGACATCTATATACATCAGCACTTTTTCAAAATGGTGGAGAAGGACTTGACAGCAATGGAGAATATCCTGGGTTTAATACTTCAGGTGGATATGATGCTCTAAAAGTTTTTCAAGATTTAATATATACACATAATGCTTCACCTAAAAATGTAGGTGTTGATGAAGATTTAGCTTTATTTAGACAAGGTAAAGCAGCTTTTCATATAAATGGAATTTGGATGGTTAATGCAATAATTGATTCAGAAATTAATTTTGGAACAGCTCCAATTGATACTTTGTTTGGAGATATACCAGCTGTATGGGCTGGTTCACATAATTTTGTTATGCCAAGACCTGCAAAGGTTAGTGAAGAAAAACAAAGTGCAATTATGGAATTTGTGAAGTATATTACAGAAAATAGTATTAGATGGGCTGGAGCTGGACAAATACCTGCGAATATTCAAGTGCTTGAAAGTGATGAATTTAAAGCTTTAGAATATATTTCAACATTTGCGAATGTATCTTCATTAGCATTTGTTAAACCATCTCCATACTTTGAAGATGCTTATACTACTATTTATTCAAGAGTAACTGAAGCTATGACTTCAGGAACAGTAAATATTCAAACATTATTAGATGAAGCAGAACAAGAAGGAATTCAAAGAGCGGATGCAGCACTCGGCCGTTAGTAAACTAAAGAAATCTTTGCCTTTATGGTTTATTGCTCCACATCTAATAATATTCGCTATATTTTTCATAATTCCATTCTTTTATGGAATTGTAATAAGTTTATATAATTGGAATATGTTTTTTCCTGATATGCGTGAGTTTATTGGGTTTGATAATTTCAATTCAATCTTATTTGATCAAGACAGTATTTATTATAAATATTTTTGGAATGGGCTTAAGAACACACTCACTTTCGTGGCTATTAGTGTTCCTTTGCTTGTAAGTATTCCAATGCTTTTCGCTCTGCTTATTAATGTTGAGCCAAAAGGATATAAGGTATTTAGAGGGATATTCTTTATGCCTTCTTTACTTAGTATTTCTACTCTAGTACTTATTTGGAGATGGGTATTAAATACTAATGTTGGTATTCTAAATCTAACACTAAGTGAATTTGGATTTGAAAATATTCCCTGGTTAGCTGATCAACCATATGCTTGGTTTTCTTTAGCAATGATGACTGTTTGGTGGACCATTGGAGCGAATATGATTATATTTACAGCTGCTTTAAAAGAAATACCAACCTCGTTGTATGAAGCTGCAGAAGTTGCAGGAGCAAATATTTTTCAGAAATTTTTACACATTACAATACCAAGTTTAAAAAACCCATTGATTTATATTACAATAATGACAACTTTAGCTTCTTTCAATGTTTTCGGACAACCTCAGCTTGCAACAGGTGGAGGACCGACTGAAACTACAAAAGTATTAATGATGTATATTAGAGAAATTGCATTTGGTGGTGGAAGACCTAATCCAGGTATTGCAACTGCAATGGCTGTTTGCTTAGGTGTTATCATGATTACCATCAGTATTGCACAATCTAAAATCATTAAAAGGTTAGGGTGATAATATGGCTATTAGAGCAATAGAAAAAAAGAAGAAAAGAACAAGCTTTATCATTCTATGTATTATATCTATTTTTTGGCTAGCCCCAATTATTTGGGTTATTAGTACATCATTTAAAACTGAAATAGAGGCAATATCAAGTGGGTTCAATCTTATTCCAAAGGATTTTACTTTAGATAGTTATAAATTTATTTTTACAGATCAAAATAATAATATTATACATTATGTTAAGAATAGTTTTCTTGCTGCAACAGCACATACAATGCTTTATTTACTGATTGCTAGTTTAGCAGCATATGGTTATGGAGTATTAAAATTTAAATATCGCGATAAAATCTTTTGGGCATTAATTGCTACAATGATGATTCCTGCAGTAATGAATTTAATTCCTTTATACTCGATAATGATTAAATTTGATTGGTTAGATAAAATGCAGGCACTAGTCGTACCTGGATTAGGAGGAGTATTTGGAATCTTCTTATTAAGACAATTTTTCCTTAATATTCCTAAAGACCTTATTGAATCAGCAAAAATTGATGGAGCTAATCACTTTCAAATTTATTTAAAAATTGTTATTCCATTATCAAAACCAGTATTAATTGTTGTTGCTTTATTTGCGTTTATGGGTAATTGGAATGATTATTTATGGCCTTTAATTGTATTAAATGGTGATACTTATCGCACTTTACCTGTAGGCCTTGCATTGATGCAAGGTAACTACAATATTTACTATTCAAGATTAATGGCAGCTACTGTGATTTCGATTATTCCAGTACTTGCGTTATTTATGGCTGCACAGAAATTCTTTATAAAAGGAATTATGATGTCAGGTATAAAAAGCTAGAGGAGGTATTACAATGAATAAAGGTTACCCTCGCCCACAATTTAGAAGGAACAAATGGCTAAATTTAAACGGTAAATGGGACTTCAAATTCGATGATAGCGATTTAGGAATAAAAAATGGGTACAAAGATGTATTTGTTCCAGATTATAAAATTAATGTACCATTTAGTTATGAAACTAAATTAAGTGGAATTAATATAAAAAGTATTCATAAAATCATGTGGTATCATCGAGAGTTTGAAATTAACGATAACTCCAAAAATGTAATTTTACATTTTGGAGCAGTTGATTATCAATGTACTATTTATGTGAATGGTATAGAGGCATTAACTCACATTGGTGGGAATGTTAGTTTTAAAGGAGATATAACTAAATATTGTATGACAGGTAAATCTAATCATTTAACTTTAAGAGTATTTGATGATTTAGAAGATATGGATATGCCTAGAGGAAAACAGTATTGGGAAGAAGTACCAGAAAGTATTTATTATACTCGAACATCAGGTATATGGCAGACTGTGTGGATTGAACAAGTAGATAAATATCATTTATCCAGAATTAAAATGATACCTGATATTGATGAATCAAAAGTTGATTTTACTTACTATTTATCTGATTATCAAAATGGATTAAAATTAAAGACAAAAATAATTTTCAAACAAGAAACTATATTTGAAGATGAAGTCAATATTGATGATTTGATTATAAAAAAAGAGATTTTTCTAGCTAGCAAGTTTAAGAATATAAAAGAGACTTTTTGGAGCCCTGAAAGCCCAAACTTATTTGATGTTGAATTATCTATTATGAAGGACAATCGAACTTTAGATTTGGTTTCATCGTATTTTGGAATGAGAAAAATCAGTATTGCTGATGGAGTACTAAAATTAAATAATGAGAATTATTATATGAGACTTGTTTTAGATCAAGGGTATTATCCGGATTCTTTATTAACTTCTCCGAATGATGAGTACTTAGTAAAGGATATTTTGCTGACAAAAGAAATGGGATTTAATGGAGTAAGAAAACATCAAAAAATAGAAGAAGAACAATATTTGTATTATGCAGATAAATATGGACTTATCGTTTGGGAAGAATTACCAAGCGCATATGCTTTTAACTCTATAAGTAGAAAAAATCTTTCTCTTGAGTGGACTGAGGCAATAAACAGAGATATAAATCATCCTTGTATTGTAGCTTGGGTTCCAATGAACGAGTCTTGGGGAGTAGATAATTTAGAAAACTCTAAAGAACAAAGTGATTTTCTTAATGAGATGTATTATCTCACAAAGAAATTAGATTCATCAAGACTTGTTATTTCAAATGATGGATGGGAACACTCTATCACAGATTTGTTTACTATTCATGACTATGAAAGTGATTGTAAAAAAATCAAGAATAGGTATAGTAAACTTGAAAACGTATTATCTTCAAAACCGGGATTTAAACCATTATTTAATCCTGGATATAAGTATCAAAATCAACCCATATTAGTTACAGAATTTGGAGGGATTTCATTTCAACAAAATGGTTCAAACGGTTGGGGATACTCTCATGCAAAGGATTCTAAAGATTTTGAAGAAAGACTTCAAAATGTTGTACAACCAATTGTTGATTCTCCTTTAATACAGGGATTTTGTTATACTCAGTTGACTGATGTAGAACAAGAGATTAATGGGTTACTTACTTATGATAGAAAACCAAAAATCAGTATAGAACACATAAAAAAAATAATTTCGAGAACGTAAATTGTTACCTCCTATCTAATATAACGAAGAAGAATTGCTAAAGCGATTCTTCTTTGTTATAACACTCTGAAAATATTTGGTTTTATTCACAAACCAAGGTGCTTATAAAGATTGATTATGTTATAATAACCTTATCATTAAAGGAAGTGATTAAATGAATAACCCATATTTTAGTAAAAAACAAAGTGTACATGCTAAAAATGGAGTAGTTGCTACTAGTGAAGGACTAGCTTCACAAGCTGGTCTTGAAATTTTGAAAAAAGGTGGAAACGCAGTTGATGCTGCAGTTGCTACCGCAGCTGCTTTAACAGTCGTAGAACCTACAAGTAATGGTATTGGAAGTGACTGCTTTGCGATTATATATTTTAATAATAAACTACACGGATTAAACAGTAGTGGATATAGTTCTAATAATATTTCTATTGATAAATTGAAAGCTTTAGGATATAAAAAAATGCCAGTAAGTGGAGTAATTCCAATTACTGTACCTGGTACTCCAAAAGGCTGGGCTAGACTTATTGAAAAATTTGGTAATTTAAGTTTAATAGAAGTCTTATCTCCAGCAATAAAATTAGCTGAAGAAGGATTCATTATAAGTGAAACTGTGGGTTGCTATTTTGAAAGAGCAATTAAAGCTTATAAAGCAAGAAATAAAGGACCCCAGTTTAATCAATTTTTTAAAGTATTTACTAAAGATGGTGTTTCTTATAAAACAGGAGACTTATTTAAATCACAATATCATGCTGATACTTTAAGAAATATTGGAGAAACTAATTCTGATAGTTTTTATAAAGGTGAAATAGCTAATAAGATAGTTAATTTTATGGAAAAATATAATGGCTATATTGATAAACAAGATTTAGTTGAATATGACTCTGAATTTGTTGAACCAATCAGTGTTAACTACAAAGGTTATGACATTTACGAGATACCTCCTAACGGACAAGGTATAACTGCTTTGATGGCACTAAATTTACTTAGGGATGAGACTTTAATATTTGGGGATGTAATTACTTATCACAAACAAATAGAAGCTATTAAGATTGCTTTTAGCGATACCTTTAAATATGTGACTGATCCTTTATTTATGAAAATGAATCCTGACTTTTTAATTAGTAATGAATATATAAAACTAAGAAAAAAAGATATTGGTAATAAAGCAAAACTTCATAAATCAATTGATTATAAGAAAAGTGGAACTGTCTATCTAGCAACAGCTGATAAAGATGGTAATATGGTATCTTTCATCCAAAGTAATTATATGGGGTTTGGTAGCGGAATAGTAATAGATGGTACAGGAATAGCGATGCAAAACAGAGGTCATACTTTCAGCTTAGATGAAACTCATCATAATAAATTAGAACCAAGAAAAAGAACGTTACATACAATAATTCCTGGATTTATGATGAAAGACAATCTTCCTATAGGACCATTTGGAGTAATGGGTGGATTTATGCAGCCTCAAGGACATTTACAAGTTCTAATGAATATGATAGACTTTAATATGGACCCTCAATCTGCGCTAGATGCACCTAGATTTAGATGGGACGAAGGATTAAAAGTTGCAGTTGAAAGTTCTTTTGATAAAAATGTATCAAAAGAATTACTTAAATTAGAACACCAAATATTCACTGAAAAAGAAAGTGGAGGATTTGGAAGAGGACAAATAATTATTAAAAAGAAAGATAGATATGTCGCTGGAACTGAAACAAGATGTGATGGCTTAATAGCATATTATTAGGAGGAATAGATTATGAATAAGTATTTAGAATTGTTTTGGGCTTTTGTAAAGCCAGGAATATTTGGATTTGGTGGAGGACAAGCAACAATACCACTAATTAGAGAAGAAGTAGTTGATAATTACAAATATTTAACAGAAGATCAATTTGCTGATTACTTAACAATGGGTAATACATTACCTGGACCTATTGCAACTAAAATGAGTATTATAATCGGATATGATTTATATGGATATTTAGGAGCGTTTATTGCTTTTATGGGAATGATTCTTCCAAGTACATTAGCAATATTATTATTATTTAATGTTTTCCTAGAATATAAAGATACAGCCTTTGTACAAGGAATGCAGGCAGCTGCAAAACCAGTTGTTGTAGTATTAATTGCTGGTGTTGCATTAAGTATGGCTCGCTCTAGTTTCTTAAAAGAAATTGATTTTGGGAATGTTAATACCTGGATTGTTTTTGGCTTATTTGCAATCTCTATTGTGTTAATGTTATTTAATGAATTTACTAGTTTTCAAGTTCATCCAGCTTTAATAATTGTCGTTGCGTTATTAGTTGGAGGATTCTTCATAAGATAAAAAAATAGAACTCTAAATTTATAAAATTAGAGTTCTTTTTTATCAATTATGTTCAAGAAAACTCCCTCTTCAATAATGTTGAGAACAATA
>JAOZRX010000085.1 GCA_029939945.1 Candidatus Izemoplasma sp.
GACTGGATTAAAAAAGAACTTGGTATTGAAGATGTTAGAGTTGTAATTGAAGAGGAAGAAGAGAAAGTATTACTTGGAGTATGTGCAACTAAGGAAGCACTTGGATTATAATGTTTAAATATGTTGGAAACAAGGAAACAAATAAAGATATACCA
The DNA here is from genome assembly GCA_029939945.1 of Candidatus Izemoplasma sp. Classification (GTDB taxonomy): domain Bacteria; phylum Bacillota_I; class Bacilli_A; order Izemoplasmatales; family Izemoplasmataceae; genus JAFGXW01. Next base: position 156 of record JAOZRX010000085.1, read on the forward strand.
AATTTCATATTAAAGTTTTTAACTGATGAATTAGTTAATTATATAGTTGTTAAAGATGGAATTGTTATTAAATATAATATTGATAATTCATTTAAAGAAATTGAAATAACAACAATGAGAGAAGCTATTGAAAATAATGATAGTATTCTTGATAATAATAGTCTATATAGTTATGAAGATGATGCTTATCAATATAACATTGAAAATATTAACAGCGGAATAGTAATTAGTGTTCCTAAGAATAAAGTTTTTATAGATACATTACATATATTTTATATTCAAGAAAATAGTGATTTAGTTAATAACACTTTGATAGTGTTAGAAGCTAACTCAGAATTTAAGTATTTTGAATATATTTATAATACTGGAGAAGCTAGTATTAACTTTGTAAGTAATAGTTTTGTTAAAGAGAATGCTAAACTTTCTTATGCTGGTCTTTCTAGACTAAGTGAAAAAAGTGTAGTCTCAGTAGTTAGAAACAGCTATGTAAGTAGATATGGTAGAAGTTTGTATAGTATAGCTGAAGTTAATGATTCATTAACGGATTCTAAAACTAATATATATTTAGAGGAACAATACGCTAGTGCTACAACAAAAACTATAGCTATAACAAATAAAGAACAAAGTGCTAAGTTTACACAGTTAGTAGAACACAATGCACCTGATACTGAAGGGTATATTGAAAACTATGGAGTTTCAAATAATAATAGTGCCTTAATATTTGAAGGTATTGGTAAAATAAATAAGAATATGAAAAGAAGTACAGCAAGACAACAAAATAGAGGTATTGTTTTAGGAGCTAATGCAAGACTTGATGCGAACCCTTTATTATTGATTGATGAATACGATGTAGAAGCATCTCACGGTGCAGCTATTGGTAAAATTGATGAAGAACAGTTATACTATTTAATGAGTAGAGGGTTAACTCATAAAAATGCACAAAGATTAATTATTTCTGGATTTTTAAGTCCTGTAATTAATTTATTGTCTTCAGAAGAATTAATAGAAGATTTTATAGGAAACGTTGAAAATAAAACATTGTAGGTGATTGTATGGATCCGTATAAATTAAGAAAAGACTTTCCAGTATTAGATGATGAAACTCTTGTTTATTTAGATACTGCAGCTTCAAGTTTGAAACCAAAACAAGTTATTAAAAAACTTGATGAATACTATGAAAAATATAGTGTAAATGTTCATAGAGGTGTTTATAACCTAAGTTATGTAGCAACTGAAATGTATGAAGATTCTCGTAAAAAGGTTAGTGAGTTTGTTAATGCTGATTTTAATGAAATCATTTTTACTAGAGGGGCGAGTGCAGCGCTTAACTTAGTAGCTACAAGTTACGGATTAAATAACTTATCAAGTACTGATGAGATTATTGTGAGTGAACTTGAACACCACTCACAAGTATTACCTTGGCAAAATGTTAGTAATATTACAAAAGCAAAACTAGTGTATGTTCCTCTTGACTTAGAAGGACGTATAACTATTGAAAACTTTAAAAAAGTATTAAATAAAAACACAAAAGTAGTTGCCTTAAATTACATATCAAATGTAATGGGGTATATTGCACCTATTAAAGAAATTATTAAGTTATCTCATGAAGTAGGAGCAATTGTTTCAGTTGACGCAGCACAAGCTGCACCACATAAGAAAATAGATGTTAAAGATCTTAATTGTGATTTCTTATCATTCAGTGGACACAAGATGTTAGGTCCTACTGGTATTGGAGTTTTATTTGGTAAAAGAGAACTACTTGATAATATGCCACCTATTGAGTTTGGTGGAGATATGAACGATAATGTTGATTTATATGAGGCTTCTTGGAAAGAAGTTCCTTATAAGTTTGAGACAGGTACTCCTGGTATTGCTGGGGCTATAGGACTTGGCGCAGCAATTGATTATCTTGAAGGTATTGGACTTGATGAGATCGCTATCCATGAAAAAGCATTAAAAGATTATACTATTAAAAAGTTAGAAGAAATAGAAGATATAGTTATATACAATAAAACAGCTGAAACAGGTATTATTTCATTTAATATAGATGGAGTTCATCCACATGACGCTGTAACATTCTTTGATGGAG
>JAOZRX010000020.1 GCA_029939945.1 Candidatus Izemoplasma sp.
ACTCTCATAATGATATTTGTGTTCCAGCAATGCTTGTTATTGGACAATTTATTGACGCTATTAAAACTGGAGGATATGATATCCACAAAATAGCTGTAGTTATATCTCAAACTGGGGGAGGCTGTCGAGCTAGTAACTATTTAAGTTTAATTAGAAAAGCCTTTATTAAGGCTGGTTATGAGTTTATACCTATTGTTAGTTTTAACTCAGTAGGATTAGAAAGTAATCCTGGATTTAAAATTACTAATAGAATGATTTTTAAACTAACTAATTCACTTATTTTTGGTGATATCTTAATGCAAGTAGTAAATGAGATAATACCTTATGAAGTAAATAAAGGTGAAACATTAAGAATTTACAAAGAAACTCATAAATTACTAGCAAAAACTGTTAGTTATAACGATCTTCGAGCATGGGTTCAACCAAAAAGATTAATTGAGAAAGTTATTAAACGTTTTTCAGAAATCAAAGTTGATCGATCTGTTAAAAAACCAAAAGTTGGAGTAGTTGGAGAAATTTATGTTAAATATTCTCCACTTGGAAATAATAATTTAGAACAAGTTTTACGTGATGAAGGATGTGAAGTAATCACTCCTGGAATCTTTGACTTCTTTTTATACACTTTCGATTCTGCAGCATATGATATTAAGAATTACGGAGGTAGTCAATCCTCAAAATTCAAAAATCTCGTAACTGTTGAATTTGTTGAGAAGAGGAAAAAGGTAGTCGCAAATCTTTTAGAAAAGTACGGATTCGTTAAGCCACTTAAATATAAAGAAATAAAAGATTTAGCGAAAGGTTTCATAGGACACGGTACTCATGTTGGTGAAGGTTGGCTTCTAACTGCAGAAATGGTTCATTTAATTCACAATGAAGTACCTAATATTGTTTGTACACAGCCATTTGGTTGTTTACCTAACCATATTGCTGGAAAAGGAATGATTAAAAGAATTAAAGATAATTTCCCTGAAAGTAATATCGTAACAATTGATTATGATACAAGTGCAACAGAAATTAACCAATTAAATCGTATTAGACTAATGATTTCTAATGCTAAGAAAAATCTGAAATAAAGTAGAAAATATAAAAATAGTAATATATAATAAATTTGGTGATAATATGGCAATAAAATTTGAATTGATTCACGAATGCAAGCAAACTGGTGCAAGATTAGGAATTTTACATACTCCTCATGGAAGTATTGAAACTCCGGTTTTTATGCCTGTTGGAACAAAAGCTACAGTGAAAACATTAGAGAATAAAGAAATAGAAGAAGTAAGTGATGGATTAATCTTGGGAAATACCTATCATTTATGGCTTGAACCTGGTGATGAAATCGTAAAAAATCACGGTGGAATTAGAGGGTTTATGAAGTGGGATTATTCACTCCTAACTGATAGTGGAGGATACCAAGTTTTTAGTCTTTCAAAAACTAGAAAAATAACTGAAGAAGGTGTTGAATTTAGACATCATAAAAGCGGTGAAAAATTGTTCATGAGTCCTGAAGATTCTATCAGAATTCAACATAATTTAGGTGCAGATATCATCATGAGTTTTGATGAATGTCCTCCTTTTAATTCAACATATGAATATATGAAACAATCGGTTGAGAGAACACTTAGGTGGGCTCTACGAGGAAAGAAAGAACATACGAATTTCACTGACCAATCACTTTTTGGTATTGTACAAGGTGGACCCTATAAAGATTTAAGAATTAGTTGTGCTAAAGCGCTAATTGAGATGGATTTCCCTGGATATAGCATTGGTGGTCTAAGTGTTGGAGAGTCAAAAGAAGAACAGTACAAAGTCCTTGACTACTTGAGAGATGTTATGCCAAAACACAAACCTCGTTATTTAATGGGTGTTGGAACGCCTGATGACATCATTGAAGGAGTAATTAGAGGAATGGATATGTTTGATTGTGTAAATCCGACTCGACTCGCAAGACATGGAAGTGCAATGACATCTTCTGGAAGAATTACAATCAAAAGTAAGGTCTTTGAAAGTGATATGACATCACTTGATATTGAGTGTGATTGTAAGGTCTGTAAAACATACTCAAAAAGTTATTTAAGACATCTTTTTAAAGCTAATGAATCTCTTGGACCAAGATTGATAAGTTACCACAATTTATACTTCCTTAAGAACCTAACAAAAAATATTCGTAAAGCAATTCAAAATGATTCTCTAGGGGATTTTAAAGAGGAATTTTTCAATAAATACTATAAATAAACTAAATAAGCCATTTTTGTAAAAAATATTGTTTATTTTATACCTTAAAAATGATATAATAAATTAATAAGTTAATTGGAGGTAAAATCTATGTTTGAATCAATCGATAATTTTAACCAGAAGCCCTCAATTAAGGTAATCGGAGTTGGAGGCGGCGGAGGAAACGCAGTGAACAGAATGATTGAAAATGAAGTTCAAGGTGTTGAATTTGTAGCCATTAATACGGATGCACAAGTATTAAGACTTTCTAAGGCAGATTCCAGAATCCAAATTGGGAAAATGTTAACAAGAGGCCTTGGAGCAGGAGCAGATCCTGATATAGGAAGACGTGCCGCAATCGAATCAGAAGATGAGATTCGTGAATTACTAAGTGATTCTGATATGGTATTCATCACAGCAGGTATGGGTGGTGGAACTGGAACAGGAGCAGCACCAGTAATCGCAAGAATTTCTAGGGAAATGGGATGCCTAACAATTGGTATTGTTACAAAGCCATTTAGTTTCGAAGGACGTAGACGAGTTGCAACTGCATTAGAAGGACTAGATGCTTTAAAACCTTACGTTGATACTTTAATTGTAGTTCCAAATGACCGCTTGTTATATGTAGTAGATCGTTCTACTTCAATGTTGGAAGCGTTTAGAGAAGCAGACAATGTGCTACGTCAAGGAGTTCAAGGGATAGCTGAGATAATCACAGTTCCTGGACTAATTAACGTAGATTTCGCAGATATAAAAACTGTTATGAAAGATAAAGGTACTGCCTTAATGGGTATCGGAATAGCTAGTGGTGAAGATCGCGCTATCGAAGCTACTAGAAAAGCTATTCACTCTCCATTATTAGATGCAAATATCGATGGTGCTACTGATGCAGTAGTTAATATTGCTAGTGGTGTTGATATTGCTTTATGGGAAGTAAATGAAGCTGTTGAAGCAATTCAAAATGCAAGTAAAACAGAAATCAATATCATTTATGGTACAACAATTAATCAAGACATTGAAGATGAAATTATTGTTACTGTAATTGCTGCAGGGTTTGATGAAACTCGTTCTGTTGAATTTAGTGATATCGGTAATTCTCCTCATGATGATGCAACAATTGTTGAAGAAGAAGTTAAACCTGAGACTACTAAAAAATCACGAAGAAAAAAATCAAAAGTTGTTGAAGTGGTTGAAGAAGAACCACCATCAAAAACAGCAATTCCATCTTGGCTAAAATCAAGATTTAAATAAGCGCCTTAGGTGCTTTTTTAATATAAAACTTAGAAGGTGAAATAATGAAAAAAATATATCAAATTAGCTATGGTATAGTAATGCTTTTATTAATAATAGGATTTGTAATATGGAAAGATATGTCAGATAATTTAATGATAACTCTCGCTGCGTTCGGGTTTATTTTAACTAGTATTTTCACTTATAGTAATCGTAAATGATATTTTATACAGATATTGTACTAAAAAAAATAAACAATCCCCTTATAACAGTAGTCGCAGCTACTAAGTATTTTAATTCAGAGGAGATGAGAGATTTATACAACACTGGAATTACTCATTTTGGCGAAAATAGAGTGGAAATTATGTTGCAAAAACAAAATGAGTTAGCTGATTTAAAAATTACTTGGCACTTAATAGGTACTTTACAAACAAAAAAAGCAAAAAAAATAATTAATACTATTGATTATCTTCATTCCTTAGATACAGTAAAATTAGCTGAAGAAATTCAGAAAAGAAGAACAGAAAAACTAAATTGTTTTATACAAATTAATATAAGTGATGAAGAATCAAAACATGGACTAAATCCAAATAATGCAATTGAATTTATTGAAAAAATCAAACAATTTGATAAAATAAATATTATTGGACTTATGGGAATGGCAAAACTTACTAGTGATGAAGATATTATTAATAATGAATTCCAAAAACTAAATAATCTACAAATCGAAATAAAAAATAGATTAGATTTAGATTTAAAAGAATTATCAATTGGAATGAGTAATGATTACCTAATCGCAGTTAAGCATAATGCTACATTTTTAAGATTAGGTAGTGTACTATTTAAGAAAGAGGTGTAAATAATGTTTGGAAAGAAAAAAGCAATTAAGCGTGCCGAGTTTATTGTTATGGATAAACAAGTTGATGTTATGAAGCTTGCTAATAAACTTTTAAAAGGTATTCCTCTTGTTGTTAACTATGAGGATTACGAAGCAATCGAAGCTAATAAGGTTATTACCTTTCTTAGTGGTGTTATTTATGCAATTGATGGGGAAATTGAAGTTATTCAACCTACAGTTTTCTTATTCGCAACAAAAGATGATTATAAGGACGGTTCATTACGTAAATTCGTAAAAGAATATAAGGAGTAGTTATTATGGTGTTGTTACTAGAATATATTTACATATTACTACAGGTTTACTACTGGATCTTGATTGCCTATATTTTAGGTTCTTGGATCCCAGAATTAAGAGATACAAAATTATATAAAATAGTTTATCAACTCGCAAACCCATATATGAGAATATTTCGTGGGTTACTAGTTTTTGGAATGATGGATTTCACACCTATTTTAGGCTTTTTACTGTACCAATGGGGATTAAGTAATTTAAACAATATGATCCAAACGTTAGGCTAAATAAAATGGAATTCAGCGATAAAGTAAAAGGTTATCTGAATAACCAATTAGAAGATTTTTCTACTCTAACTAAATTCTTAAATCCCACGCAGCAAGTAACTTTAACAAAGCTACTTGCTAAAAAAATGGAATTTAAGCTATTTGGTGGATACTTTGATGCTGAATTAAAACGAGCTCTTATTAATAATAATGATAATAATTTTAATATTACTTGTTTTGAAATCGTTTATAACGAAAAATATTTAAAAATCACACACCAAAATATCTTAGGAACATTGTTGTCTTTATCTATTTCAAAAGATAGTATTGGTGATATTCTTCCTGATTTTGGTGTCTTTTTTATTATTTCTGAGTTAGAAGAATTTATTCTTACTGAATTCAAAGAAATTAATACTGTCTCAATCGAATTAAAAAAAATAGATCCTTTGAATATTAAGAATACACCTAAATTAGATTTATATTCATTCACAGTTATATCTACAAGGTTAGATTTATTAGTAAGTAAAATTACTGGGATGAGCCGTATAAAAGCTATTGAATATATTGATCGTGATCTAGTAAAACTAAATCACGAAATAACTAATAAAAATACGAAAAGTATTAATGAAGGAGATATATTATCAATTAGAAAATATGGACGGTTTATAATAATTGATACTAAAAATAGATCGAAAAAAGGTAAAATAGTTGTAAAATACGGGAAATATGTTTAAAAGGGTTGTTTTTTCAGTATTTACTGTTAGAATGTAAATATAAAAATCATTGATTAGGACAAGTGTTTAATTATTGTTTATTAGAAGAGACCAAGACAGGCTGAAAACTTGGATAAGCATTATTAAATGTATCCCCTATGAGTGAATATCTGAATTAAGTAAGATATTTCGGAACTCTCCGTTATAAGAGCTAAAGAGCTAGTAATAACTAGAACCAAGGTGGTACCGCGGATATACGTTCGTCCTTATTTTAAGGGCGATTTTTTAATACATAAAAGGAGTGTTGCATTATGAGTAAAGATTACAAGAATACATTATTATTACCAAAAACTGATTTTCCAATGAGAGGAAATTTAGGTAATAACGAACCAATCATACATGAAGAATGGAAAAACTTAGATTTATACTACTTACGTCTAGCTAAAAACAAAGGGAATACTGAATATGTATTACATGACGGTCCTCCTTATGCTAATGGAAATATCCATATCGGACATGCTTTAAACAAAGTATTGAAAGACTTTGTTATAAGATATAAAAGTATGAAGGGTTTCTACACAAGATATGTTCCTGGATGGGATACCCATGGTCTTCCTATTGAAACAGCATTAGTAAAAACTAAAAAGATAAATCGTAACTTAATTGATAAAGTAGAATTTAGAAAAATGTGTGCTAGTTATGCAATTGAACAAGTTGCAAAACAAAAAGAACAATTTAAAAGACTAGGTATTTTAGGTGAATGGGATAATCCATATATAACTTTAGATTCAAAATATGAAGCATCACAGCTTAAAATATTTGCATCTATGGTTGAAAAAGGATTAATCTTTAAAGGACTTAAACCAATTTTTTGGTCTCCTTCAAGTGAAACTGCACTCGCAGAAGCAGAAATTGAGTATCATGATAAAAAATCTCCCTCTATATATGTTTCAATGGACGCAGTAGAAAAACTTTCAGTATTTAAAGATGATTTCCGTTTCTTAATCTGGACAACTACTCCTTGGACAATTCCAGCTAACTTAGCAATAGCTGTTGGAGAGCAAATCGATTATTCGTTTATTAGAGTTAATGACGAATTTAACTATTTAGTAGCTACAGCTTTAATTCCAGAATTAGAAACAACACTTGAATGGAATAGTGTTGTAGTTCTTAAAGATGTTAAAGGTAGAGAACTAGAGGGAATGACATATAAACATCCATTATATGAAAGAATAAGTCCAGTAGTTTTAGGACACCATGTAACTATAGAAGGTGGAACAGGACTAGTTCATACAGCTCCAGGACACGGTGAAGATGACTTCATAATTGGTCAAAAATATGGGTTAGAAACACTTTGCCCAGTTGATTCAAAAGGATTTATGACGGCCGAAGCTGGTAAATATGAAGGTGAATTTATTGAAAATTGCAATAAATCTGTCGTAGTCGATTTAGACTCTTTAGGGCATTTACTTAAAATGCAATGGATTACACATAGTTACCCACATGACTGGCGTACTAAAAAACCAGTAATATTTAGAGCAACTGCTCAATGGTTTGCTTCAATAGAATCAATAAAAGATAGAATGATAGAAGAAATAAATAATATAACTTGGTTCCCTAAATGGGGAGAACTAAGAATGACAAACATGGTTAAAGATAGAAAAGCTTGGTGTATCTCAAGACAAAGAACTTGGGGAGTTCCAATTCCTGTATTTTATAATGAAGATGGAACTAGTATATTAGATAAAGATGTTATTAATCATGTAGCTAGCATTGTTTTAAAAGAAGGAACTAATGCATGGTATATAAAAACAGCAAAAGAGCTATTACCTGAAGGTTATACAAATCCTGCATCTCCAAATGGATTATTTACTAAAGAAACAGATATTTTAGATGTCTGGTTTGATTCAGGAACATCACATCAAGGTGGAATGGAAGATTTTGGGTTACCTTATCCAAGTGATTTATACTTAGAAGGAAGTGATCAATACCGTGGTTGGTTTAACAGTAGTTTATCAACAGGTGTAGCAGCAATGAATAAATCTCCATATAAAACATGTTTAACACATGGGTTTGTACTTGATGGTGATGGCCGTAAAATGTCTAAGTCTCTTGGTAATGTAATAGATCCACTTAAAATAATGAAACAAAGTGGAGCTGATATCTTACGTTTATGGGTAGCTAGTGTTGATTACCAAAGTGACGTTAGAATAAGCAACGACATGATGAAGCAAGTAAGTGAGTCATATCGTAAGATAAGAAATACGGTAAAATTCATGTTAGGAAATATTGGTGATTTTGATCCTGTTAAAAATAGAGTTGAATTTAATGATTTAAACGAAGTAGATAAATATATCACTTTAAAACTAAATAACTTAGTTAAAGTTACAATAAATAGATACGATAATTTTGAATTTGATTCAGTTTACCGTGACATCACAAACTTTGTTACTAGAGAATTAAGTGCTTTTTACTTAGATTTCACAAAAGATGTTTTATACATTGAAAAAGAAAATGATCATTCAAGAAGAAGTATCCAAACAGTTTTATATGATACTACACTTACTTTACTTCAATTACTAACTCCATTTTTACCTCATACAACTAATGAAGCATATAAATATTTACCACATCGTTCATTTGAGAATATGTATTTAGAAAATATGCCTGAATATGTAGAACTTGGAAATGAGGACCTAATTGTTAAATACGAAAACTTCTTAGGTGTTAGAGACAATGTCCTTAAAGCATTAGAAGAAGCAAGAAATGAAAAAGTAATTGGGAAGAGTTTTAATGCATTGCTAACTTTATATCCAACTGGTTCTGTGAAAGAATTACTTGAAAGCATGAATGCAAATCTTGGTCAAATCTTTATTGTTTCACAGTTTGAAATAAAAGAAGGAACTGGGAAATATAAATTTAATGATTTAACAATTGATGTTAAAAAAGCTCTAGGCGAAACTTGTGAAAGATGTTGGCAAGTAGTAGAAGATTTACATGAAGGAATCTGTCATCGCTGTACTGAAGTACTAAAATAATTATAAAAAGTCTGATTTTTCAGACTTTTTTGTTATAATGTGAGATAGGAAGTGATATTTATGAAAAAAATATTATTATTAGCTGTCATGATAATTAGTATTTTTATACTAAGTGGATGTTCAGAACATCCTTTTCGTGCAGCTTCAGGAACTGAATATATTATAAGTGATACTATATCATTTGATTATTATAATGGATCTAATTCAATTCAGCTTTTTGAGTATAACTTTTCAAGTGAATATAAGTTTTTTATTGAAGAGCAAGGTATTAATTACCACTTTACATCAATAAATAACTACGAAGATATAAGTAAAGAGTTTATTGATTTATTAAAAAATTATGAAGATAATATACAGTATGATCGATTTATTAATAATACTGGAAATGGTAAAATTGATTTAAGTTTAGGTGCAACTGAAAGTGATTTTAATTTAACAAGTGTTTCAATTGATGATGAATTATATGATGTAGATGCTTTTATTGTTGTTGAAAACGGATTAAGAATTATATTTTCTTATACTGAGTTTTATCATAATGGTGAATTAATCATTGTTCCCTATCATTTATCAATTCTAGCTTATGAAATACATGAAGCATACTTAAAAGAATTTTTACCTGAAAACAATGAATATGTTGAAGAAAAAGCAGTTTTAACTAAATATGTTACTCATATAATTCCTTTCCCTCCAAAAGTCGGATTCTGGCCAACAGTTTTTGATAACAAAGACGAGTTAAAAGATTTAGGGCGTTTTATGAGAATAATTGAAGATGATAGTATTGGAATAGAAGGAACTCAAGAAGTGTGTAGTGAAGATGTTAGTGATAATTGTTTTGAAATCGAGTATTCTACTCTAAATGGATTTATTTATAACTTATCAATTGGTGAAGTTATCCTATTTTATGAAGAAAATTGGGGTGGAAGATATGATGGTAATAATTTCATTTTCTTTATTAATGGTGATAGTTATAAAATGTCTCTTGGAGAAACTACTTTGAACATTGAATATGATAATCGTGATGATATAAATGAAGATGTAATAACCTTTGAAATTACTAAATATAATGAATAAGCAAGTCTTTTGACTTGCTTATTATTTTTTTTATATTAAAAATATTGATTTTTCAGTGTTTTTTATGTAAAATATTCCTGTCGTTATATCCTAAAATATGGTTAGGAGTTACAAGTCCCCTGAAATTGACTTTGCAACGGTAAACTAAATTTAGGAGGTCCACTATGATAGATAGAAAACTAGAATATACCTTTAAAAATATTAGTTACTATTTTTTAGGTTTTTTTATTTTGGGAATGGGTGTTACAACATTACTTAGATCTACTCTTGGGGCTGGAGCTTGGGACAATGTAACATATAATCTAAGTGTTCTATTAAACTTAACTCTAGGGACAACATCACTCGTAATAGCTGTTATATTAATGATTATTGTTATTGGTGGAACAAAAAAATGGCGATTGCTTTTAATGATTATCCCAATAATATTTGTAGCTGTTGCAATTGATTTATGGGATATAGTTATCTTACGTGACTATAAACCCGAAATCTTTATGCAAATAGTATTTTATATTATTGGAGCTATATCTATTCCTTTAGGTTTAGCACTAATCATCACTTCTAAGTTTCCTGCGTTTGTATTTGATGAACTAATGATAATGCTCCTGAAGATTTTTAAGACAGATAAAGTTGCATTAATCAGAGTTGGAATTGAAGTGTTTGGAATTTTACTAGCAATTGCGATAGGATTCGCAGCAGGAATTGGTTTTGGAGCAGTAAATTATGGTTCTATTTTGATGGCTATTATATTAGGTCCAATTCTTAGTTTCTTCTTAAAATTACTTGGAGGTACTACTAATGAAAAAACATAATATGGTTTTTAGTTTAAAGAATTTCTTATTCTATTTACTAGGAGCAATCCTAATTTCATTTTCAGTCGTAATGATGATTAAAAGTGAAGTTGGATTAAGTTCTTGGGATACACTTCACTACAGTTTATTCCTTTTAACAGGAATGAGTGTTGGAGTTGCAACAATTTATGTTGCAATGACCTTTACAGCAATGGTTATTATAATTAATAAGGAAATAAAGTATCTTGGTATGACAGTTCCAATAGTTCTAGTAGGTTTCTTGATTAATCTATTTAATGATGTAGTATTTATAGACTTCATCCCAAGCACTTATACAATTCAAGTTTTAACATATATCCTTGGATTATCAGTATTACCTTTTGGTGGAGCATTATTGATTATTTCTACTTTCCCTGCAGGTGTATTTGATGAGTTTATGTTGTCATTAATGAGATTGTTTAAAAGTAACAAATTAGTATTAATTCGTGTTATAATGGAAATATCTGCAGTGACATTAGCAATAGTTTTAAGTTCTATTGCCGGTGAAGGTTTTGGAATGGTTAATATAGGAACACTTATCTTTTCATTAACTGTGGGAATATTTGTGAAAACTTATTTAAAGTTATTTGAGAAGATAGGTTTATACACAATTAACCAAACTGATTAACTGAAATAGTTTAATAATAAAATATAGAATTAAATATAGGAGGAATACATATGGCTACACCGCATATTGAAGCAAAAGAAGGAGTTATCGCAAAAACAGTACTAATGCCTGGAGATCCACTTCGTGCACAATACATTGCTGAAACATATTTAGAAAATGTAGTAAAATTTAATAATGTTCGTAATATGTTTGGATTCACTGGAACTTATAAAGGTAAAGAAATTAGTGTTATGGGTAGTGGAATGGGAATGGCAAGTATTGGAATCTATTCTTACGAACTATTCAAATTCTATGACGTAGAAAATATTATTAGAATTGGAAGTTGTGGAGCATACAGTGCTGAATTAAATCTTTATGATGTTTTACTTGCTGATAAAGTATGGAGTGAATCAAGTTTTGCTAAAGTACAAAGTGGCGAAGATATCCATGTAACTTATCCAAGTAAAGAATTAAATGAAGGAATTATGGATGCAGCTAAAAAATTAAATATAAATGTTAGACAAGGTACGATTCATTCAAGTGATGTATTTTACCGTGAAAACTTTAAAGAATTTGAAAAAATATACGTAGAACATGGTGCATTAGCAGTTGAAATGGAATCTTTCGCACTATTCCATAACGCAAAAGTTACTGGTAAAAATGCAGCATGCTTATTAACTGTAAGTGATTCACTTGTTACTCATGAAGCAACAACAGCTGAAGAGCGCCAATTTGCCTTCACAAAAATGATGGATGTAGCACTTGAAATGGCTTAAATAAATAAAGTGCGAAAGCACTTTTTTTAGGAGATACTAATGGAGACAAAAACTATAAGAAACAATGCTTATATCTTAAACATGATAAAAACAGAAAAATTTAAGACTATTAGAATTCAACTTTCATTTGGAAATGAATTATCATTTGATTCAGTTTCTAAAAGAAGTCTAATTCCTTACCTCTTAAAAGCAGTATCAAAAAAATATGATACGAGAGAATCAATGTCTGCTTATTTGGAAAACATGTATGCAGCTCGTTTTAATGTGGGAGTTAGTAAAATTGCAAAGAGTCATTTTATAAACTTTGATTTTTCATTTATTAATGACCAATATACTTTCGGAAAAGAGTCACTTTATAAGATATCTCTTGAATTCTTAAAAGAGATATTAAATAATCCGTTCTTTAATGAAGAAACTTTTGAAGAAGAAAAAAGATTAATGCGTGAATATTTTTCAGGAATTTATACAAACAAGTTGAAATATGCTTTCAAAGAAATGCAAAATAATATGTTTAAAGATGAAATTTACCGTATTAGTCCTCTTGGTGATTCAAAATCTTTAGAGAAAGTTACTTTAGATGAATGTATTAATGAATATAATAATATGTTAAAAAATGACTTGATTACCATGAATGTTGTTGGCGATATCGAGTTTGATGAAATTGAAAAAGGTATTAAAAATATTTGTGTATTTACACCTAGAGAAATTGATCTTGTACTAATTGATAAAGATAAAGTAGAAAATCATAAATTAAATGAAATAGTTGAGAAAATAAGTGTTAAGCAAGCAAAACTTGTGATGGGATATCGACTAGATGTTCTTTATCGAGATAAAAATTACTATGATGCAATAATCTTTAATACATTATTTGGTGGTTCTTCAGAAGGATTACTATTTAAAGAAATTAGAGAAAATATGGGTCTTGTTTACTTCATAAGCAGTAGTTATGATCCTTATAAAGGTGTTTTATTTGTAACATCAGGAATTAATAGTTCAGATTATAATAAAGTAATTGATACGATAGATTCAATTGTTAACAAAATTATAAATCAAGAATACTCTCTTGATTTAATTGAGACAGCAAAAATTATCCAAATAAATGGTCTAATTGAAAGTCTTGATTCAAATCTAGGTTTAGCATCAAGAATAAATCGAGATTCTTTATTTAAAGAAGAATATAATCCAAAAAAACTAATTGAAAATTTAAATTTAGTTACAAAAGATGGTATTAGTGAAGTAGCGAAGAAATTAAAAAAAGATACATTCTTTTTACTAAGAGATGATAAAGATGAATAAACATAACTACTCGAGAATTAACGAAGTACTGTATCATGAAGTATTAGAAAACGGATTAAATGTTTATTTATTACAAAAAAAAGGATTTTATAAATCTTATGCTACTTTTTCAACAAATTTAGGTTCTATCTTCACTACAATAAAAAGTAAAGATGGAGACGTTATAGAATTACCAAATGGTATTGCTCATTTTCTTGAACATAAATTGTTTGAGCAAGATAATGAAGATGTTTCATCTCTCTTTGCAAAAAATCAAGCTAGAGTAAATGCTTTTACACAAAACAACCGTACAACATATTTATTTTCTTGTACTAATAACTTAAAACAAAATCTTGATTTATTACTGAATTTTGTTCAATTTCCTTCATTCACAGAAAAAGGAGTGAATAAAGAGAAAAGCATTATCGAACAAGAGATCAAAATGTATGAAGACGATCCAAATACTGTTGCTTATATGACATTATTAAAGAGTATCTTTACTGATCATCCAGTTAGAAATGATATTTTAGGTACAATTGACTCAATTAATAAAATTAATGTCGATATTTTAACAAAAATACATCAAACATTTTATAATCCAGAAAATATGGTATTGTTTGTCACTGGTAACTTTATCGCAGAAGATTTAATTGAACATATTAAGAAAAATCAAGCAAATATAGAATTTAATGATGACTATTCATTAGTTAATAACATCCCAATTCAGGATGAAATTGCAAAGAAAAAAAGTATTGAACTTAATCTTGAAGTTAATATCCCAAACTACCTTCTTGCTATAAAACAATTACCAACAGATTTAAGCAAAGAAAACATGATGAAAAAAGAGTTAGTTATGGCTATGTTAGTTGATTTAGTCTTTGGAAAAAGCTCCTCTAATTATAAGCATTTAATCCAAAGTGGGCTAATAAATGATTCTTTCGGAATTGATATTACTTTTGAAGAAACTTACGGTTATTTTTTAATAGGAAGTGAAACTCAACTTCCACAAAAATTAGATAGTGCATTAAAAGATATTTTATCTAACTTACAAAATTTTGAGATAGATGAATTAGAGTTTTTCAGAACTAAAAAACAAATAATAGGTGGATTTATTCAAGCTTTAAATAGTCTTGAATATATTGCTAACCAATTTACTAAATATTATTTCCAAGGATCTTCATTATTTGATATTTTAGATATCGCAGATTCAATTACTATTAAAGATGTTAAGGAAGCGGTAAATAGTTTATCAAATGAAGAATCATATAGTACTATTACAGTATTTCCTATAAAAAATGATGCATAAGCATCATTTTTTATTATAAATATCTTAATATCCATTTACCTATTTGTGTTTGAATAAATCCTCTATCCATATCGTTAATTACCTCATGTCTCACATTATTTAATATTGTATATTTTACATTTGAATATCCACATGAACTGTAATATTGATACAGATTCTTAACTGACGCTCCATAATGTCCTAATGCATCTAGTTCACCACTAATAAAGTAAATTGCAGTACTTGAAGCACTTTCTTTTATTCTTTTTTTATCTTGAATTTCAAGTAAAAATCTTAACATATCTAAATGGGCTCCAATAGTAAAAGGTTTTCCACAAAGTTCTGATTCTTCAAATAGTCTTTGAATCTCTCTGTCAGCTGTTAACCATTCAACTTTTTTATTGATTATACCATTTTTTTTCATTGATTTTATTGCACCATCAGCCAATTTATTATTATAAAACTTGCTAATATGTCTTTTTCCTTTAAGTTTAATAATTAAACTCGCAACAGCAATTGAAAAATATATTTTTATTGGATTAAACCAACCAGTTCCAGAAAAAATTGCTTGATCATATCTTTTATGGTCATATAAAATCGCATATCTTCCAATAAATGATCCCATTGAATGAGCAAACATAATCACAGGTAACTTTGGATAATATTCTTCAATATAATCCCTAACTGTTTTAACTCCTTCATAAACTTTATGAAATCCAATATCATCTGCGAAATAAACATATTCATTTGTATCAGCTGTCTTACCATGTCCTAAGTGATCATTACCTATTACAATTAATCCAAGTGTATTAAGGTATTGAGCAAATTCTCTATATCTTCCGACATGTTCACCTGCGCCATGAATCAATTGAACTATCCCTTTTGGTTTAACAACATCAGGGGTCCATAAATATGTATATAAGTTATTCTCGTATGGATCTACAATAACAAATTCTTTTTCCATATAATCACCTTCTCTTGATAATTATATCATATTTTTATAAATAACTTTTCAAAATTCATATAATTTTGATAAAATAGTGATAAAGAGGTGATTCTTTTGAAAAAATATATTATTTCGATTGATCAAGGAACAACATCTTCAAGAGCAATAATATTTAATAAGATGGGTGAAATCGTAAGTTCAAGTCAAAAAGAAATAGAAATGATTTACCAACAAGCAGATTATGTAGAACAAGATGCTGAAGAAATTTGGACATCAGTCATTTCCACAATTGCTGAATGTTTATTAACAGCTGAAGTTTTACCTGAAGAAATTAATAGTATTGGAATTACAAATCAAAGAGAAACTACTATCTTATGGGATAGAAGAGATGGAAATCCAATCTATAAAGCAATTGTGTGGCAATCAAAACAAAGTAATTATATTTGTGATGAATTAAAAGATAAAGGATTAAATGATTTATTCCAAAGTAAAACAGGATTATTAATTGATCCGTATTTTTCAGGAACTAAAATTAAATGGGTTCTAGATAATATTATAGGCGCTAAAAAATTAATGGATGATGGTAATTTGATGTTTGGGACAGTCGATACTTGGCTATTATATAAATTATCAGGAAATAAAATACATAAAACAGATTATACAAATGCATCTAGAACTCTTCTTTACAATATTTTTGAGAAAAAATGGGATCAAGAACTTCTAGATATTTTAGGAATTAATAAAAATATTTTACCTGAAGTATGTGATTCAAATAGTTTATTTGGACATACTGCAAGACAAAACTTCTTTGGAGCAGAAATACCAATTGCTGGTATTTTAGGAGATCAACAAGCTGCATTATTTGGTCAGTTATGTCTTGAAAAAGGTTCAATAAAGAATACTTATGGAACTGGTTGTTTTATGTTGATGAATACTGGAGAAACTCCTACATTATCAAAAAAAGGACTTCTAACAACTATTGCTTATTCAATTGATGGAGTAATTACTTACGCTCTTGAAGGAAGTGTCTTCGTTGCTGGTAGTGCTATTCAGTGGTTAAGAGATGCTCTTGAATTCTTTAGTGATGCTGCTGATTCTGAAGAACTTGCAATAAGTGTTACTAGTAATTATGGCGTCTACGTTGTTCCAGCTTTTGTAGGTCTTGGCACTCCTTACTGGGATACTGATGCTAAAGGAGCAATCTTCGGTTTAACTAGAGGAACAACTATTGCTCATATTACAAGAGCAACATTAGAATCACTCGCTTATCAAACAAAAGATGTTATTGATATAATGTCTCAAGAATCAAATATTACACCTAAGATTCTTAAGGTTGATGGTGGAGCTTCATTAAATAATTTCTTAATGCAATTTCAAAGTGATATATTGAATATTGAGATCACAAGACCAAAGGTAAATGAATCAACTGCATTAGGGGCAGCTTTTATTAGTGGGTTAGCCACAAACTTCTATTCAAATCTTGACGATTTAAGAAAAACAATCATCTTAGATAAGCACTTTTTACCTAAAATGGATATTGAAGAAAGAGAAAAACTATATTCAACTTGGCAAAAGGCAATTAAAGCTACTAGAACCTTTAAATAATTGTTTATTTTTCAAGTGATTTATTGTAATATTAATTAAGGAGGACTAATAATGAATGACAAACTTAATAAATTTCAAACTTCAAAGAAAAAAACAGAACAGAAAGTAATTATTGGCGGAATATTAGCTATCTTAGGATTAGTATTATTCGTTGTCTTAATTAATTACGGCCCATATGGATTAATATTAGTTATTCCAGGAGTAGTATATATTATTATGGGAGCTACACAATTTAAGAAGATTCAAAAAAACTTCAAAACAGAAGTTTTAAAAGAAATTATTATTTCCTCTGTAGATAATGGGAAATTCGATCCTGATAGCGGGTTATCTCAAAGTGTTGTATACGCTACAGAATTCTTAAAAAGAGCTGATATCTTTCATACAGAAGACTATTTATCAGGAAGTATTGATGGAGTGAATTTTGAATCAAGTGATGTTAAATTACAAGAAAGACGTCAGGTTCAAACAGAAAATGGAACAAGAACAGTTATTGAAACATACTTTTTAGGAAGAGTATTCAGATTTGATTTTAATAAATCTTTTGATGGTTACCTGCAAGTACTTGAAAAAGGAAAACCAACTAGAAAAAGAGGATATAAAAAAATTAAATTAGAAAGTGTTGATTTCAATAAGAAGTTTAAAACATTTTGTACAAGTGAACATACAGCATTTTATGTTTTAACACCACACTTAATGGAGGCATTAAGAGATTTTGAATACAAGAATAAAGGTAATATTAGTTTTTCTTTTATTGAAAACCATCTTTATATAGGTATCAATAACTTTAAAGATACCTTCGAATTAAAAATGTTTAGAGTATTAAATGAAGAAAGTTTTAATGTTTTCAAACGAGAAATGCAAGTAATAAAAGATGTAGTAATGGAATTAAGATTAAATAACGATATATTCAAGAAGGAGTGAAATAATGGATCCAATTTTTATAATTTTAATCGTAGTAGCAGTATTAGTAGTTATCCCGTTAATTTGGTTTATCGGAACAATGAATACTTTAAGACAACTTGAAGTAAAAGTTGAAGAAGCAGAATCAGGAATTGATGTTGCTCTTACAAAACGTTTTGATGTATTAACAAAACTTGTTAACACTACAAAAGGTTATGCTAAACATGAAGCAGAAACTTTTGAAAATGTTACTAAATGGCGTGCTGGTTTACCTAAAAAATTATCTTTACAAGAAAAACAAGAGTTTATGGGTAAAATGGATTCTGTGCAAGCTGGAATCAATGTTGCTGTTGAAGCATACCCTGATTTAAAAGCTGAAAAATTATTTAGTAATTTACAAAAATCTATTTCTGATGTTGAAGAACACTTACAAGCATCAAGAAGAGTTTATAACTCTAACGTTTCTAGAATTAACTCAATGATCGTTACTTTCCCAACTAGTATTGTTGCTGGAATGGTTCACGTTGATAAAAAAGAATTCTTTGAAGCAGAAGTTACTAAAAGAGAAGATGTAGAAATTAGTTTTTAGAAAAAGAACTTAAATGTTCTTTTTTTTTTGCAATATCTTCCAAATATGAGAAATTTTATTGAAAACTTGTTATTTTTCCTTTGATAATCCATGATTATCTATTGTATTTTATAAAAATCAATATAAATAGTAGATATACCTTCTTTTTCACAAATAATATATATTAATATTCATTGCTATAATAATGAAAAAGGAGGTTATATGTTAAATCAACTCATATTGGTAGGTCGTTTAGTATATGATCCAGAATTAAGAAAACTGGATGATGGAAGAACAGTTACAACAATCACTTTAGCTATTCAAAGAGGATTTAAGAACGCTGAAAGCGGGGAGTACGATACCGACTTTCTAAAATGTACTCTTTGGAGTGGAATCGCAGAAAATACAGTTCAATATTGTAAAAAAGGTTCAACTGTAGGTGTAAAGGCTAGATTATCTCAAAAGTACTTCGAATATGAGGATGGTAAATCATTCTCATATCCTGAAATAGTAGCTGAAAAAATAACTTTCATAAATACAAAAAACGACAAATAATATTATCCCCCATATATAATATTATTAAAAAAGTGCTAATTGCACTTTTTTTCCTTTATATCGTAAAGACTCTTTCAATATTTACCATATTTTGATATAATACTTACAGTTTAGATTTGAAGGTGATAAGATGAAAAAATGGCTAAAAGAAAATATATTTGTTAAAGATATGTTTCTCTACATTCTTATTGGTGGAATTATCTTTTATACTCCAAGTTGGGTGTCTTTTATCCTTGGAATAATTTTCAATAGTGAGATTTTAATCGCTTTTGGTGTTCTATATATTTTTATATGGATGGGACCACTTACTCCAACTATTCCAGCCATCTTCTTTATCGCAGTAGCAATTAAACAACTTGTAAAAAAAGTAAAAAAACATAAGGAGTGAAGCTTATGAAACAATATCTAGATTTATTACAACATATTTTAGATGTCGGTTCGCAAAAGAGTGATCGTACTGGTACTGGTACTATTAGTACTTTTGGCTATCAAATGAGATTTGATTTGTCTAAAGGTTTTCCTTTGCTTACTACAAAAAAAGTACATCTGAAATCAGTCATTCATGAACTTCTTTGGTTTATAAATGGAGAAACAAATATAAAATACTTAGTTGATAACGGTGTAAGAATTTGGAATGAATGGCCTTATCGTAATTTCCAAAAAACTAATGAATATAATGGAGAAACTTTAAAAGAATTTATTAAGAAAATTAAAACTGATTCAGAATTTGCAAATAAATATGGAAATTTAGGACCGGTTTACGGAAGACAGTGGCGCCATTTTGAAGGACCTGATGGTAAATATGTTGACCAGTTATCTGAAGTAATTAAAAATATAAAAAACAATCCTAGTTCTAGAAGATTGATTATTAATTCATGGAATCCTCCTCTAGTTCCAGAAATGGCTTTACCACCTTGTCATATGATGTTTCATTTTTATGTAAATGATAATAAATTGAGTTGTCAGCTTTATCAGAGAAGTGCTGATACATTTTTAGGTATTCCTTTCAATATTGCAAGTTACGCCTTATTAACAATGATGATTGCTCAAATTACTAATCTTGAAGTTGGGGAATTCATCCATACTTTAGGAGATGCTCATATTTATAATGATCATTTAGAACAAGTTAAATTACAATTATCAAGAGAACCAAAAGAATTACCAAAGATGATTATTAATAAAGCTATCAAAGATATTGAAAACTTTAAATATGAAGACTTCGTATTAAAAGGATACGATCCTCATCCTTTAATAAAAGGTAAGGTGAGTGTTTAATGGTAAATTTAATCGTTGCGATAGGCAAAGGAAATGTAATAGGTATTGGAAATAAACTTCCTTGGCACTATAAAGAAGATATGAAATATTTTAAAGATACTACAATGAATAAGACAGTTATAATGGGAGAAATGACATTTAAATCGATTATTGGTTATTTAAATAAACCTTTAACTGGAAGAAAAAGTGTTATTGCTACACTCAGTGATTATGAATACAAGGGTGTAGAAAAAACAAATGACATAATTAGTTATCTAAATAATTATCCTATTGATGAAGAAATATTTATTATTGGTGGTAAAATAATTTACGATTTAACTTTAGATATCGCCGATAAACTGTATATTACTCATATAGATAAAGAATTTGATGGAGATGTCTTTTTTAGAGATATCGATTATTCAAAATATAAAAAGATAAGTGAAAAAATAAGTGGAGAGTTAAACTTCTCTATTTATGAAAGGGTTAGATAATATGTATATATTAAGTTTATATATAGTTTGGGCTGTTGTTACCTACTTATTTGGTATGCTTTTTGGTCTAGATTTTAATAGTTTTAACGAATTAAGGTTTTATTTACTTAGCTTTTCAAGTCTAATAATCGGTCTAATCCTATCCATAATTATTCAATTGAGTATATTAAGTTTAGTTGGAGAATTCAGAAAAGGTAGTAAATTTGATAATAAGTTTAATCATCGATTTGCAAGTGGTTTTCTTTCTTTAGGAATTCACTTGCTAAGAGTTAAAGTAATAGTTACAGGAAAAGAGAACATTCCAGATCATAATTTTGTATTAATTGGAAATCACCAAGAAAATTACGACATTATAATTTTAAAACCAATATTCAAAAACCATCCAATTAACTTCATTGCAAAGGAATCGTTAATGAATGTTCCAATTATTGGTAAATGGATTGTTTTATTAGGTAATATTCCAATTTCAAGATACGCTGATAGATCAGCTGCTGAATCAATCGTAAAAGGAATTAGACAAGTAAGAGCAGGAATGCCAATGGGGATATTTCCTGAGGGTAGAAGATCTTTTGCTAACGAGATGATTGATTTTAAACCAGGTGCTCTTAAATTAGCAATGAAGCCAAAAGCTGATATATTAATAGTTACTCTCTATAATTTCAGTAATGTCTTCAAAGGCTATCCACTAAAAAGACAAAAACTCTATGTTCATATTCATAAAATATTGAAATACGAAGAATATAAAGAATTAAGTAGTCAAGAATTAGCAAAGAAGTGTAAAGGAATTATTCAAATTCAATTAGATAAGTTTAAAGAGAAGTACAAATAACTAGAATAAGCCTAATAAGGCTTTTTCTTTTTCTATATTATCTAGTAATTTTCGATGAGTTTTATATTTTTCAAAATAGTTGAATTGTGATATAATGTATCTCAAGGAGTTGATATTATGAGAATGGTAGATCTTATTGAAAAGAAAAGAGATGGGTTTCCACTTTCTAAAGAAGAAATAATATTTATTATTGAAAATTACGTAAATAAAATTATACCTGATTATCAAATGAGTAGTTTATTAATGGCTATTTATTTTAAAGGAATGACTACAGAAGAAAGCAGTGCTTTTACTGAGGCTATTCTTAATAGTGGTGAAATAATAGATTTAAGCGTAATAAAAGGTATTAAAGTAGATAAACACTCTACTGGTGGTGTTGGAGATAAAACTACTTTAGTTTTAGGTCCATTAGTTGCTAGTTGTGGTGCAAAAGTTGCTAAATTAAGTGGTAGAGGACTAGGTCACACTGGTGGTACACTAGATAAACTTGAAAGTATTGATGGATTATCTGTTAATATCGAAATTGAAGATTTTATAAATCAAGTAAACGAAATAGGAATTGCAGTTGCAGGACAAACAGCAAAGATTACACCTGCTGATAAATTATTATATGCATTACGTGATGTTACAGCAACTGTTCCAAGTATTCCATTAATTGCTTCTAGTATAATGAGTAAAAAACTAGCAAGTGGTAGTGATGTTATCGTTTTAGATGTAAAAATAGGTGAAGGTGCCTTCATGAAGACAATTGAAGATGCACGTGAACTATCGCATATTATGGTTAATATTGGTAAATCATTTGGTAAAAAAGTTGTAGCATTTATAACTGATATGTCTCAACCATTAGGCTTTACTGTTGGTAATAGACTTGAAGTTAAAGAAGCTATTGAAACACTACAAGGTAATGGTCCTGCTGATTTAACAGAATTATGCATCCAAATTGGTAGTTACATGGTTCATAGTGGAGGAATTACTGAAACGTTAGTAGATGCTACAAAATTAATTATTGAAAAACTTAATAATGGTGAAGCATACAAAAAACAGATGGAATTAATTGAAGCTCAGGGTGGTAAAATTGATAATATCGATACATTTATTAATGTTAAAGAAATTATTGAAGTTAAATCTACTGAAACAGGATACATCAAGAATATTGATGCATTAGCTATTGGTATCGGAGCAATGAAATTAGGAGCAGGCCGTGAAACAAAAGAAGATCCAATTGATCCTGATGTTGGAATTATTCTAAATAAAAAAGTTGGAGATACTGTTGAAAAAGGTGAAGTACTAGCTCTTCTTTATAATAATAAAGATAATATTGAAGAGATAATTCAAGAAGTATTTGCTGCTTTCAAAATTACAAAAGAAGTAGTTGAGAGACTACCAATTATATTTGAAATAATTACATAATATACTAAAAAAGATCTAGATAATTGACTATCTAGATCTTTTATTATGTATTTTATTCACAACAATGTACTCTGTTTCTTCCGCCTTCTTTAGCTTTATACATTGCTTTATCAACATTTTCCGTAATTATATCGTAATTATCTGCATCATGTAGTTGATAGACACCTAAACTTATTGTGATTTGTCCTGCTTTACCAAAGATATGATTTTCAACTAATTTTCTCAATTCCTCAGCTTTTTTACGACTTTCTTCTTTATCCGAATTAAGAAGCATAATAATAAATTCTTCCCAGCCGTATCTAGCAAAACAATCACCTTCCCTAATATTACCACTTATTATTGAGCTAAGAGTCTCTAAAACATAATCACCAGTTTTATGACCATAATTATCATTAACTTTTTTAAAATAATCTATATCAAACATTATAAAGCTTATATTAGTTCTATTCCTTTTATTTCGCAACAATTCAGCATTTAAATCAATTTCAAACTTTCTACGGTTATAAATATTTGTTAAACCATCTGAATAAGAAATTGATTCTAGTAAATTTCTATTGCTAATAACTATCGAAACTAATACCAATGAAATGAGATATAAAATAGCAATTAATATCGCAATTGATAGAAACTGTTGATATAGCTCTTTTGTTGCAGTTGAATTAGTAATAGAAATCAAATATGCTGCATTTTCACCCTCAATATTCTGGATTGAATCAAAAATTAATTCATAGTTTTCATCTTCAAAAACTGTTGTAAATCCGAATTCAAGATAATTATCAAGCCCATCCATTTCACTTTGTTTAAATGAATCAAAAAAACTTTCTAAATCTGAATTTTTAAGAAGATTTCGGTCTTCATTAGCTATTATAGTCCCTTTATCAACTAAGAAATCACTTGAAAAAAGACTTTCCTCATAGTTAACTAGATTTTCAGGTAATACTTTTTCATTAACAATACCTTTATCCATAATAAAATAATAATCACTATCAGTAAACTCAGTCAAAATTTTAATAACAGCTGTTAAAGAGATACTTACTCCAACACTACCAATATATTCTCCATCATTGATAAGAGGATAGACATAACATTATCCGTTATATGTTCTTCCTTCTTCAAATCCTGTTATATAAACATGTTCATCATTAGCTGTTCTAACAGAATATCTTACATCATATAAACTATCCCCATATTTATCAAGGTTATGAACTCTTAAGAAACTGACTGAATCAGGAAAGAAAAATTGAACTTGTCTAAAATCATATTCTGTCATATGGTCGTATTCAGTTGATAAATGATCATAAAGTTCTGTTCTTAATATATCTTTAGTATCCTCATCAGACTCATAAGCCTCATCCAATATATCTAAAATATAATCTGTATTAATAATTTCTTCAAAAATATAATTTGAAAATAACTCATAACTATTTAAGACAGAGTTTTTCTCAAGATTTAGTTCATCAATACTATTATTATAATAATTTTCTTCTCTTTGGTGATAGTTAATAAGAAATAAAACAAAAATAAAAGAAAAACTTAGCGAAATTATAATGCTATAAACAAATAATAATCGTTTTTTTCTAAAATGCATTACTATTTGAGTTCGCATTATATCACTTTCATAATAAAAATAGAAAACTATTATTTCAATAATATTATTCTTTATTAGTATATCCTTTTTAAATCAACTGCTTTCTTGATATATTGTTCATAAGAGGTGATTTTGTGGACAATAAGCAAAGAGTTGAAAAGTTTAATTATTTTGAATTACTTTTATTTAAAATCACATTAGGTATTTTTGGTCTTTCAATTGCACTTACAGGATTAGTGTTTGTCGCAGTTACTAGAATTTCAGATATTCCAGATGGTGTAGAGGGTTTTGCAGTATTAATGATATTTGTTTCAGGAATTAATTTCATTCTATCTATTATTAGAATCTTTAAATACTTATTGAAAATAATGAATCTAGAGAATAATATTGGAATTCTAAGAAGTGTTATTTCCTTCTTCTTATCACCTATATCACTTGCCATTTATCTTTTCATTGTAATTGTTATGTCTTTAAGTAGCTGTACGATAGTATAATAATAATAATATATGAGGTGTTTATATGAATAAATTAAATGAGAATTTTAGCAATACTGAAAAATTACTATTAAATATATTACTTGGAACGTTTTTAGTAAATATATTAGTATTATCAATAATCATTCTATTAGATGGAAATATTCCGCTCTGGTTTATGTTTATTGTTTTACCTGTAGGGATTTACTACATAATAATATTCTTTGTATATCTTTATAGAGTATCAATTTTTTATAGTAGAGAACATGAAAAAGAAGTAGAAATATGGCGATCAGGTTTAGGAATATTCTTAGCTGTGGTTGGATTTATTTTTTCATTTTTCAACTATATGGTGATAGTTGTAACAAATATCTGGTAAAACTTGATTTTTATGTATTATGCATTATATAATAAATATGTCTTAATATCAGGGAGCTTAGAGAACTAGGCTGAGAGTATTCTTGAAACTAGAATAGACCATACCTGATCTGGATAATGCCAGCGTAGGATAAGAATTGAAGTACCTACTTCATATTCAGTTTTGTCCTAAGAATTCTTAAGACAAGACTTTTTTATTTGAAGGAGGAAATTAAATGAAAAAAACAAAAAGAATTGCTGAGATTGCTATTTTAGTAGCAGTCGCAGGTGTATTAGAAGCAATATCAACGGTTATACCATTTTTACATATGCCCTTTGGTGGCTCTGTTAGTTTAGGAATGTTACCAATATTCTTTATAGCTTTTAAATATGGTGTAAAAGATGGTTTAGTTGCTGGATTTATCTTTGGTTTTATTAATTTTGCTTTAGGTGGATTTTTAATCCACTGGGGGTCAATTTTCTTTGATTATATCTTTGCATTTACAGTTTTAGGATTTGCGGGAATATTTAAAGACACAGCCTTTGTTAACAATAAAGCATTTATTAAAGGAATTTTACTTGGTGGATTTTTGAGATATGTAATGCATGGTATTAGTGGTATGTTATTCTTTTCTCAATGGGCAGGAGATGAAGGTGCATTTATCTATTCATTTGTCTTCTATAATTTACCATATATGGCTGCATCAATAGTTTTATGTATTCTTGTTGGTATCCCAACAAAAGACCGTATCACAAGTTATTTATAAAAAGACACAATCTGTGTCTTTTTTTTGTAATTAAGTGAATAAAAATTGTAACTTATATAT
>JAOZRX010000021.1 GCA_029939945.1 Candidatus Izemoplasma sp.
ATTATAACTTAAATGATGAAGAAGCAGGAGTAACTGATTACTTAATGACAAGTACAGTACAAAGTACTCTTGTAAAAGAAGCACCAACGGCATCAATAGATAATACAGTAGTAAAAAATACTGAAATTATATTTGATGTAACTATAGTTGATGACACATCTTCAATCACAGGAAATAGAAAAGCAGTATTATATAAAGACGGAGTATACGATTCAGAAATAGTATTAGCAACAGGAGATAACATTGGAGAATCATTTACTGGACTTGATTTTGGTGAAGATTACCAAATTAGAATCGTAACAGATTATAATCTTAATACTGAAGGATATGTAACAGTAACTGGTGAAGAATTAGTAACTGAAGATTCAACAACTTATCAGATTATTGTTATAAGTGATATTGATGAGCAAAAGAGAAAAGTTATTTTTGAACTTGCAACAGATGATATGTTTAGTATTCTTACCTCAGACGCTATAGAAATTCAGTTATACGACTCAGATGATAACCCAGTTGGAGAAACAATAACAATTAATCAAGAATCAGGAGTAGTTTTATTATCTCTATATTCAGATGCTGATTATTACGTGTTATTCTCGCCTACTTACAATGTAGGAGCAGGAGTTGTTACAGACGTTGTGTATAGACATGATTTCCATACTTTAGTTTTAGATTTAGAATTTACATTTATTATCAAAGACACTGTAGTAGTGGTAGAACATGGTTCAGCTGGAACAATTGATTTTGATGCAACACTTGATGCTGATACTGATGGAGTTTTACAAGGTACTGTTAAAGCTTATTTATATGCTAATGGTGATGATACTACTGTTATTCAAGAGATTACTCTTAATCCAGGAACTGATTCATATCAATTTACTGGACTAGACACTATTAATAATAGCTATCAAATACTAATTAGAGCTGATGCAGATATTAATGAAGGTTCTGGAACTATTACTCTGTATGTATTTGACGAAGTAACATATATTGTAGGACCATAAAAATATTCAATTTAAAACCACTTCCTAAATTGGAAGTGGTTTTTTTGACAATAAATTATATTTAGTTATATTTGATTTATTATTATGTGTTGATAAATTATCTTTATCAAACTGTTCTAAGAAAGAAATAACCTCTCTTGTAACTTTTGTGGGAGTTGATGCTCCACTAGTTACTGAAACTGAATTATACACTTTAAGTTGTTCGATATTTATGTCCTCAACAGATTCTATTAAAGTAGAATTTATCTTTGCAACTTCTTTAGATACCTCAACCAGCTTTTTAGAATTATTAGATAGTTTATCTCCAACAACAAAGCAATGATCTATATTTTCTTCTTGCTTGGAAACAGCTTCTTGTCTGATCCTAGTAGAGTTACATATTTCATCTACTATAATGATACTCGGATATATCTTCTTAGCTTCTTCACTAATATAGAAAATATCAAAGATACTCATAGTTGTTTGATTGGTCATAGCGATGTTTGGATTTTTAAGGTTTAGTTTTCTCAAATCATCAATATTTTCGATTACGTGTACTTTATCACTTATCCCAATAGCTGCTTCGCTTTCAGGATGACTTTTTTTTCCAATGAAGATGACATCATAGTTTTGAAGAGTATAACTAATGATTGTATCTTGGCTCTTAAAAACATCATTACAAGTTGTGTCAATGATACGTAGACCCTTAGAAAAAGCTTTAGCGTAAACAGCGGGGCTTACTCCGTGAGCTGTAAAAATAACAGTTCCACTGTCGATTTCATCAAGTAACTCTAGTCTTGTTTTAGATTTATCATTTAAAGTTATTAGGTCCATTTCTCCTAAAGAATCCACAACTTGCTTGTTGTGAATAACCATTCCTAAAATATAAATTGGTTTTTTCATTGACAATGTGTCTAAATTTGATATTGTATTAATAGCATTTACAACGCCGTGGCAATAGCCACGTGGTGTAATTTTAATTGTTTTCATAATATCACCCAAATCTATTATATATTATAGTCAAATAATTTGGAAATGTTATGTGAATATTGTATAATAAAAGTAAGGAGCGAT
Organism: Candidatus Izemoplasma sp.; assembly: GCA_029939945.1. Lineage (GTDB taxonomy): Bacteria > Bacillota_I > Bacilli_A > Izemoplasmatales > Izemoplasmataceae > JAFGXW01. The sequence continues at coordinate 2,055 of JAOZRX010000021.1, forward strand.
ACTATGGATATAATGAAAAAATATGTAAAGAAATCAATCGAGGATTTGGGATTTACTGAATTTACCGAAGTTCAAAAATTAGTAATTCCAAAAGGGTTAAGAGGTAGTGATATTATTGGGTGTAGCCAGACAGGTACTGGGAAAACTCATGCTTTTTTAATACCTATATTTGAGAACCTTGATTTAGATAATCATGATGTTCAAGTCGTAATTACAGCACCAACTAGAGAACTAGCTCAACAGATTTATAATAACGCTGTATTTATCGCTAAAAGAAGTGATACTTTTATTGATGTTAGAAAATATACTGGTGGAAGTAACCGAGATAAAGAAATTGAAAGATTGAAAAAATCTCAACCAATGATCATTATAGGAACTCCAGGTAAAATAAAAGATTTAGCTATTAATGAAAATGTGTTAAATGTTTATAAAGCTAAAGTGTTTGTAATAGATGAGGCAGATATGGCGCTTGAAATCGGCTTCTTAGAAGATATTGATTTAATCGCAGGACTTATGAGTGATGACCTTCAAATGATGGTCTTTAGTGCAACTATCCCTGAAAAAATAAGACCTTTCTTGAGAAAGTATATGAATAATCCTGAAGAAATATTTATTAAACCAAAAGAATTGTCAAGTTTGAATATTGAACATATATTTGTTCCTGTAAAAAGCAGAGATAATCAAGCTGTTTTATTAGATTTATTAAAAACAATTAATCCATTTATTGGGATAATATTTTGTAATAAAAAGGAAACAGTTGATCAAGTAGTTTCATTCTTGTTTACTAATGGATATAAAGTAGCTAAACTTCATGGCGGAATTTCTCCAAGGGAAAGAAAACAAGTAATGGCTAGAATTAATAAAGCGGAATTTCAATATATAGTTGCCTCAGATATCGCAAGTAGAGGAATCGATATTGATGGAGTTAGTCATATCATAAATTACGAATTACCTACAGAAATGGAATTTTATATTCATAGAACTGGACGAACTGGTAGAGCTAGTTATACCGGTCAGGCTATAAGTTTTTATTCTCCAGGTGATGGACAATATCTTGACTTCTTAGAAAATAAAGGAATAAAAATTGTCTATAAAGATATTAAGAATAATATGTTAGTAGATAGACGTGTTAGAAATGAAAGAACAAAAAGAAAACAGGGTGGAATTCCAGGCGATGGAGACGCTTTAAACGTTAAAAGAAGAAATGTAAAAGTTAAACCAGGATATAAGAAAAAATATAAAGCTGAACTTATGAAAGCTAAAAAGAAAGAACTAAGAAAAAAGAGTAGATAGGAGTATCATATGCTAAAAATAGGATCTCACGTTTCACTTAAAGGAAGTGAAATGTTGATTGGTAGTGTTAAAGAAACATTAAGCTATGGAGCTAATTGTTTTATGATTTATACCGGTGCTCCACAAAATACTAGAAGAAAACCAATTGAAGAATTAAGAATAGATGAAGCAACTGAATTAATGGAAGAAAATAATCTTGATTTTAGTAATGTTATAGTACATGCACCTTATGTTATGAATCTTGCAAACAGAGATCCAGAAAAAAGAGAATTTGCAGTTAACTTCTTTACAAGTGAAATGGAAAGAACAGCTAAAATAGGAGCTAAACAAATAGTGTTGCATCCTGGAGCTCATGTTAAACAAGGAGCCGATATCGGAATAGCTCATATCATAGAAGGATTAGATAAGGTTATTGAAAATACTAAAGATTTAGATGTATTAATAGCTCTTGAAACAATGGCTGGTAAAGGAACAGAGTGTGGAAGAAACTTCAACGAACTAGCAAAAATCATAAATGGTGTACAAGATAATTCTAAGTTAAGTGTTTGTTTTGATACATGTCATACACATGACTCAGGTTATGATATTAAGAACGATTTTGATAAAGTAATTCAGGAGTTTGATGAATTAATAGGTAAAGAAAGAATATCTGTATTTCATATTAATGATTCTAAAAATGAAAAAAGTGCCGGAAAAGACCGACACGAAAATATAGGATTTGGATATATTGGGTTTGATGCATTAAATTATATCGTAAATCATCCAGACTTCAAGGATATTCCTAAGATATTAGAAACACCATATGTAACCAAAACACCGGATTCAAAAGAAAGAGTTTATCCTCCATACAAAGAGGAAATAAAAATGTTTAGAACTCAGACATTTGATCCACAGATAATAGAAAAGATAAGAAAAAAAGACGTTATTGGTTAATAACGTCTTTTATATAAGCCAATCGTTCTTCTATTTCATCAATTGTACTAAGCGAGATAGTCTTCTTGTTATTGGTAGTTATTCCTAGTAAGTAATCAGCTGAAACATCACAAAATTCACAGAACAATTTTAATTGCTTATGATTCATGTTTTGATGATCATTTTCAATTTTAGAATAGTTTGGTCTTTGAAGACCTAAAACTGCAGCAACTTGTTTCTGAGGGAACCCTCTTAAATCACGTATCTCTTTTAATCTTTCACCTAATGTTTTCATATTCATCACCTACTATATTGTAGCAAATAAGCACATATATTTTACGATGTGTAATATAATTAGAACATAATTATAAGCATGTAATGTTATTAGAAAATTATAGAAATGGATATAGATTGTTTATTAGGTAAGTTTTGACAATATTCATTATATTGATTATATTAGAAATAGGTGATATTTCATGAAAGAACAACTTATAAATGTTTTAAGTAAACATGTTGAAGTATTTGGGTTTGTTAGCACAAGTGAATATTTAGGAAATAGATTTCTTCATGGAAAAGAAGATTCTTTTGAACGAATTCCTAATTTTAAACAATATAAAACAATAATTGTTCTTGGATTAAGTTATCCAAGTGAAGAAGTGAAGTATCAAGGAAAAGGTTATGGAGTATTGTCACGATACTCGTATAATACTGATTATCACCTAGTGTTTAAAAAGGTATTTAAAGAGATTGAAAAAGAGTTGGACGAATTAAAGATTAAAAGTCATTTTAGTGTTGATGTGTCTGACATATTTGAAAAACAAGCTGCTTCACTTGCTAATATTGGCTATATTGGGAAAAACCAACTTTTAATTAATAAAAAATATGGAACGTACATGAACTTAGCAACTATCTTAATTGATGTTGATATAGCTAAGAATATCGCTGTACAAGACGATTGTGGAGATTGTACTCTATGTATTGATGCATGTCCGAGTGGAGCGTTAGATGATGGATTTTCTAGATCAAAATGTATTTCAGATATTTCTCAAGAAAAGAATGTCTTAGACGAGGAAGAAATATCTTATTTTAAGGAAGTAATTTACGGTTGTGATATTTGCCAACAAGTATGTCCTAAAAATCAAGGGATTGATTTTCATTTGCATCCTGAATATGAGCCTTCTGGAATAGAAAGTATCGATTTAACAGAGTTATTAGATATGACAAATAAACAGTATAAAAATAAATATGGTAATAATGCATCTAGTTGGACTGGATTACTTGTTTTAAAGAGAAATGCAGTCTGTATGATTGGTAATCAAAGGCTAGTAAAAATGAAAACTAATGTATTAAAAAGTATTGATAAATATAAAGATGTTTCATGGTATAATGAAACGGCTAATAAAGTTATCAAAATATTAGAAAGAGAGTGATTTATATGAATCATGTAGTATTATATAATCCTGAAATACCCCAAAACACAGGGAATATTATGAGGACTTGCGCAGCGACAAATATGAAACTGCATTTAATTGAACCTTTAGGATTTTCTTTAGATACAAAGTACGTGAAAAGAAGTGCGGCTAATTATCTAGAACATGTTGATTATGTTGTCTATAAAGATTATGATCATTTTATAAAAGAAAATGATGGTAATTTTTATTTCATTACAAGATATGGACAAGTTAGTCCTGATAAAATGGATTATAAAAATGATGATGATAAAGACATATATCTAATCTTTGGAAGTGAAAGTAGTGGAATTCCAAAAGAGATATTGAAGAATAAATTAGATAAATGTTTAAGACTTCCTATGACAGATAAAGTAAGAAGTTTAAACCTCAGTAACACAGTAGCAATTTTAGCGTATGAGGTTCTAAGACAACAAGGATATAAAGGATTATATGAGTGCGAACCTGAAACTTTAAAAGGAAAAGATTGGTTGTTAAAATAAGACTTTCATTAATATGAAGATATTGATATAATTGTTATGAAGGAGTGATAAAATGATTCCTAGAGTAAATCAAGATATTCAAATTCAAAGCTATAAACATGATGAAACTTTACATAGAATTTGGGAAAAAGCAACAGTATTATTTTCTGATGATAATGTAACAATTGTAGCTAACAGAAGAACCAAAGTAATTGAAGCAAATGGGCGTTTTTGGCATACTAGAGAACCTTCTGTAACATGGTTTTATAAAGATAGATGGTTTAATATTATTGGTATAATAAAACGTGATGGAATTGCTTATTACTGTAATATTGCTTCACCATATTTAATTGATGAAGAGGCTTTAAAGTATATTGATTATGATTTAGATGTAAAAGTACTTAATGATTTTTCTTTTACTACTTTAGACCGAAACGAATATAATAAGCATCAAGAAAGAATGGGATATTCAGAAGAATTAAAAGTGATATTAGAAAAGGAATTATTAGGTTTAATTAGTATGATTGAAGAACGAGTTGGGCCATTCAATGAAGAAGTAGTTATGGATTGGTACAAAAAATACAAAAATGGGGGTACAAAATGAGTAAAGATTTTATTATGAGTATTTATTATAAATTATGTATATTTTTAGGTATTGGAGCATTTTTGAGTTTATTCTTATATTTAGAGAAATTTCCAGATTTTATAAACGGAGATGTTACAAAGAAATTATTTAATTTAAAGATTACTATCGGCTATGAAGATTATGTAGAAGTATTTAACTCTGCTTTGATTGTTTTCTTAGTTATTTTCGGAATTAATCTAGGAGTACTTATCTATAGTATTCTTGGTGAAAAAATTGAAGGATTATTTGCAGAAGCAGTATTTTATAACACGATTATTGCGTTTTTAATTGTTATTGCTCATATAGCATTTTATCTTCAAGTTCCAGCTAATGGTAATGGAGAAATAACAATGGGTATATTAAATACTAGTTTTTATATTTTAACTAATGAAGTAGTAAAAGTATTTAATTTTAGTTACTTACTAATTACAATATACTTATTCTATAATGTATATGTGATATATAAATCTATGCCTGAAAAAACATTTGTAGAAACAAAAGAACAATAAGCTGAGTTAAGAGTTAATAAAAACATCAATTAAGCGATTGGTGTTTTCTTTTTAGAATATTTCATTCTTATATAGATATGTGATAAAATAGTAAAGAGGTGATTTTAATGCAGAAAAAAAGATTTTGGATTTTGATGGGAATTGGAGTAGGACTTCTTTTTCTATTTATTCTTTTAAGTAATATAATGAGTGTAGGTGAAAGGTTAAGAAGTATTCATGAATATGTTGAATATGGATTTTATGGTCTTTCAGTAATTTTGGTTTATGTCTTAATTGTTAATCCAGTTAGGGTAATCGCTCTTGCTCCTACTTTTAGTGTGGATTCTTTACTTGATGACGATAATAAACGATTCAAGATATACAAAGATGCAGCTAAAGTACTGTTAAATAATGAAAACATTTCAGAAGAAGATAAAAAGAATCTTACTAATAGTATGAAAGATAAAACAGATTTAAAGAATGCTTTAACTGTTGTTTTCGATACAACAATTAAAGAAGAGATAAATAAACTTATTATTAAGAATTCTAAAACTGTATTAGTTTCAACTGCTTTATCACAAAATGGTAATCTAGATATGTTAAGTGTTGTAGGAATTAATTTGAAGATGATCAAAGAAATAGTTCAGCTTTCAGGATTTAGACCAACTTATCCTAATCTTGTTAAATTAAGTATAAATGTAATGGCTACAAGCCTTATCGCAGAAGGAATTGAGGATATCGAAATAAGTGAATTATTACCAAATAAAATAAGTGAAACGCTAACAGATATTCCATTCTTGAAAACTATTTCTTCATCGATTATGGGAGGAATAGCTAATGGAATGTTAACTTGTAGAGTAGGAGTAGTTACTAGAAAATATCTATTTAATGATAATCAACTTCTTTCTAAAAGAGAAATTAGAAAAATGGCTTATATGGAATCTATCAAGATGATGCCGATTATTATAAAAGATGGATTGGCAGTTTTTCCTAAAGGTATTTCTAGTATTTTTGCTAAACCTTTTAAGAAAAGAGCAAAAAAAGCTGATACTGAGAGTGAGTGAAATAATGATATAAAAAAGATCTGCAAAAATGCAGATCTTATTTTTTTGAATATATTATAAGTGGAACCATCATTTCATCTTCACTCATTCCAGCGTGATGACCAATATACTTTCTTTCTTGATTAAGAGATAACATATATTTATCAGTTGCTAAACAGATAAAATCTCCTAAGAAAGAATCTACCATTGGATGTTTTGTACCTTCTCCAAATAGTTTTAAATCGAGTATTTCTTGAGCTGTATATAACTTATAATGCTGACTGTATTTTTTTTTGAACATGTCTTTAAACTTTTCTAAGTAGCCATCTTTTACAAAAAAGTTCATAGCTCTTGGTTCTAAGGATGGTAATCTTTTAAGCATAGATAATAGTTCTTTATCTTCAAATAATGGTATTTCAATTATATCAGTAAGCCCGTGATCAGCAATGCAAATTACAATTGTATCTTCATCAATATTTTCAATTAACTCTGTGAAATCTTTGTTAAGATTAGTCACTATTTCTTTTGTTTCTTCACTATTAATACCTGTCTTGTGCTGTACTAAATCTGGTTCAGTCCAATATAAATAATTAAAGCTTTGGTCTGTATTGTGAGTTACAAGCAATACTCTTTCAACTTCTTCTTTAAAAGTAGCTGAACCATTTTTGATAAAAGAAGGAAATATTTCGTTAGTAATAATATTATGGTTCTGTTTATGGATTTGTTCTCCTATTCTTTCAAAAGATATATATTTTGCTCTTAAATCTTCAGAAATCACTCTTTTTTCATCATATGAGTCTATGTTTTGAAAGACAACTAAATTGACATCTTCTTTTTCGAAATATTGAATCCATCCAAGATGTCCGTTAACGATAGGCGGAACACCTGAAAGAACAGCGTTAGTTGCAGCAACTGTTGTTGGGGGGAAGACACTAGTAATCTCTTTTTGCATATACTTGTTTAATGTATCATCTTTAGAAAGTAGGTTCTTCACTAGGTTAGTACCTAATCCATCCATTAAAATATAGATAATATGATTGAAACCTTTCTTCAATTCATCATCTAGTAATTCTATTGATGCATATTTATTTTTAACTCCATAATATTTCAAGATAGAGTTTGATACATTCATTATTGAATCTTCATAATTTGGGTAAATTATTCGCATGATATAACCTCCGTTTTAACACTAAATTATATCACATTATAAGAGCAATTAAAATATTATTCTAATAAAAAAATGAGGATTATATCCTCATTTTATATTAGATAATTTAGTAATAACTTAATTGTGTTTTCAATTCCTTTAACATGTGTTCTTTCCATCCCGTGAGAGGCATGGACACCAGGGCCAAGTAAAGCTCCTTTAAAGTCGTTTCCTCCCCTTATAGCTGCGGAAACATCACTTCCATAATATGGATAAATATCAATAGCATGACTTATCTTATTATCCTTTGCTACTTTTACTAGTTTATTAGTAAGCTCATAATCATATGGTCCACTTGAATCCTTAGGACATATTGAAACATCATACTCAGTACAAGTTAAATCATCACCAATACAACCCATATCAACCGCAATCATTTCATCAAGTTCAGGAATAAATGATGCTCCATGTCCAACTTCTTCATAAGTTGAAATGATAAATTTAAGATTATACTTTGGAGTTATATTATTTTCTTTTAAGTATTTTATTAATCCAAAGATACTAGCTACATTAATTTTGTCATCTAAGAATCTTGACTTTACAAATCCGCTTTCAGTAATTACAGTTTTAGGATCAACAATAATAAAATTACCTACTTCGATACCTAATTTTGTAACATCTTCCTTAGTCTTAACAACTTCATCAATTCTAACATACATGTTTTCAGGATCCCTTTTTTTCGTTTTAGCATCTTTAAAAACATGAATTGCAGGACTCGTTGATAAAAAAGTACCTGTATAAGTTTTATTATCTCTTGTAACTATTGAACAGTATTCCCCGTCTAAAGTTGGCCAAATAGGTCCGCCAATTGTTGTGAATTTTATTTCTCCATTAGCAGAAATACTTCTTACCATTGCTCCTAAAGTATCAACATGGACACTTAGACCAACAATATAATCACTCTTACCCGGGAATGTAATAATCGTATTACCTTTTTTTGTTCTTTCGTAATTTAGCTCATATTTATCTGCTTCTAATTCTATCCTTTTAGATATATTTTTCGTGTATCCACTAGGACTTGGAATAAGTAAAATCTCTTTTGCAAGATTTAAAATATAATCTCTATCTAAATTCATAAAAATCACCTCAACATATTATAACAAATATATCGAATAAAGTGAATATATGATATAATAATTTTGAGGTGATGAACATGAAAATTGTTTTCGGTGGTGCTTTTAATCCGGTAACAAATGCCCATATTAAAGTTTGTGAATATATTATGTCAAAACTTGACGCAGATGAATTTATATTTTTACCTGTTAGTAGTGCTTATACTAAAAGAGAATTAGCTAGTAATTATCACCGTGTTAACATGCTAGAGATTGCTACTAATGAAATAATCAATGTAAGTATTAATAAGCTAGAGATTGATGATACTGATTTTTTAGGAACATATCAATCACTTATTAGACTGTGTGATAAAAACGAATGTGATATTAGTTTCGTTATTGGCGCAGATAACTTGTATAATATGCATAAGTGGATTAATATTGAGGGTATTCTAAGTGAATTTAAGGTAATAGTTTTAGGAAGAAATGATATTAATATTGATAAAGCAATTAGTTCTAATCCAATTTTAAAGAAGTATAGAAATAGTTTTATTGTATTACGTGATTTTGATATTGATATAAGTAGTACAACTTTTAGAGAAACATTTGATAAATCTCAAGTCAATACTGATGTTTATCAATATATTATAGATAATGAACTATATAGAGGTGATAAAAATGTATAAAAAAGGATTTATTAAAGTAGCTAGCGTTACACCAAAACTAAAAGTAGGAAATCCAAGTTATAACGTGAAAGAAATGCTTGAAATACTTAAAGACATTGAGTCAAGTATTACAGTTTTTCCTGAATTAAGTGTTAGTGCTTATACATGTAATGATCTCTTCTTTCAGGATAGTTTGTTAAGTGATACTAAAGAAGCTATTAAATATATTTTAAATCATAACACGCATGAAGGATTAGTTATTATTGGAGCTCCTTTAGAAATAGATGGAGCACTTTATAATACAGCTTTTATAATTGAAAAACATAAAATTATTGGGATAGTTCCTAAGTTCTATTTACCTAACACAGGTGAATTTTACGAAAAAAGATGGTTTCAAAGTGGATTTGAAATTGTTAAGAAGAAAAAAATGGTTGAATTTGATTCAAAACTAATTCCATTTGGAAATATTATTTTCAAAAGTAATGATGAGCAAATTAGCTTTGGAATTGAAATATGTGAAGATATGTGGGCGCCAATTAGTCCTGGGAACATATTATCGATAAACGGAGCTAAAATGATTCTTAATCTTAGTGCCTCAAATGAAGTGTTAGGAAAAAGAGAAATAAGAAAAAGAACGATTATTGAGCATTCAAGAAGAAACGAAGGAGCATACGTTTATAGTAGTGCTGGAGTAAATGAATCAACTAGTGAAACAGTATTTAGTGGACATAATATTATAACTCAAAATGGAATACTAATAGTTGAGACTGAGAACTTTAACCAAGAATCAGAAGTAATCTATGGAGATATTGATTTAAAACAAGTTGACTTCAAAAGAAGAACCAATGCTTCTTATCGAGATTCTTTAAATAGATACCAATATGATTTCCAAACAGTGAGATTTAATCTAGAAGAAACACAGGAGTACAGTTTCTCAAAAAAGTTTGATAGCACGCCATTTGTTCCAAAGATTAATGTATTAGCGGATTTTGAAAAAATCGCGGCATTACAAGAAAATGCATTAATAAAAAGAATTAAACATGTGCGTGCGGATAGTTTAGTCATCGGAGTAAGTGGAGGACTTGATTCGACATTAGCATTGTTAATAGCTATCAGGTGTTATGATAATCTACAGATTGATCGTAAAAAAATAATTGCTGTTACTATGCCTGGACCTCATACTTCAAGTATTACTAAGAAAAATGCACTTGAGTTAATGGATATGCTAGGAGTAACACTTTTGGATATCGATATTAATAAGCATGTGAAAGATCATTTTGATTTAATAGGACATGACGGAGTTACAGAGGATATTGCTTATGAAAATACACAAGCAAGAATTAGAACTACTATTCTTATGAACATCGCAAATAAAGAAAAAGGGATTGTTCTTGGAACTGGAGATTTAAGTGAATTAGCACTCGGATGGTGTACATATAATGGAGACCAAATGAGTATGTATGGAATTAATGCCGGAATCCCAAAAACACTAGTTAAATTTATGATATATAATTATGCAATTAATAAATTTAGCAAAGGTGTAAAGAGTACTTTATTAAGTATTTTGGATACTCCTATCACACCTGAATTAACGACGAATCAAAAGACTGAAGATGCAATTGGAAAGTATATGGTCAATGATTTTATCATTCACAGAGTATTACGCTTTGGTGATGATGAAACAAGAATTAATTGGCTGTTAAAACTTGTATTTAATTTTAATGATGAGGAAAGTAAAAAGTATACAAATAATTTTTTCCACAGATTCTATTCTCAACAATTTAAAAGACAAGCTTTACCTGATTCACCAAAGATATTAGATATTAGTATTTCGCCTAGAGGAGATTTAAGATTGCCTAGCGATATTGATAATAGAAGCTAATAATAAGTTGAAAAAATGAATTAGAAAATAAGACAAGTATGAAAATATTACATACAGATATGGAGGTGTCTATGCCTAAAACAGTTGTTGTTGGACTTAGTGGTGGAGTTGATAGTAGCGTTGCTGCTGTATTGTTAAAAGAACAAGGATATAATGTTATTGGACTGTTTATGAGAAATTGGGATAGCACCACTAATAATGATGTTCTTGGTAATCCTGAAATTGATGAGGAAGTATGTTCTCAAGAAATTGATTATCAAGATGCAGAGAAAGTAGCTAAAAAGATAGGAATTCCTATCTATAGAGTAGATTTCATTGAAGAGTATTGGGATAATGTCTTTACTTATTTTTTAAATGAATACAAAAAAGGAAGAACTCCTAACCCTGATATTTTATGTAATAAATATATAAAATTTGATGCATTTACAGAATATGCAAAGAAATTTAATGCTGATTTTATAGCGATGGGGCATTACGCAAAAGTTGCAATTGTTGGTAAGAGTCCAACTTTATTTAGAGGTGAAGATGACAATAAGGATCAAACATATTTCTTAAGTCAGCTTAGTGAATCTCAACTTGAAAAAACGCTGTTTCCAATTGGACATTTAACTAAGAAAGAAGTAAGAAAATTAGCACATAAATATGATTTGCCAACTAAAGATAAAAAAGATTCTACTGGAATATGCTTTATTGGTGAACGTGATTTTGATAAGTTTTTGAGCAATTATTTACCTAGTAAAAAAGGGAATATGGTTATGGAAGATGGAACAGTAATTAGTCAACATAATGGTCTGATGTATTATACAATCGGCCAGAGAAAAGGACTCGGAATTGGTGGTTCTAACAAGTATTCAAATGAACCTTGGTTTGTAATTGGTAAGGACTTGAAGAAAAACGAATTAATTATTGGTCAAGGGTTTCATCACCCAACTTTATATAGTGATTCTTGTTACGTTGAAGACGTTAATTTGATTAACCATGATGAGTTTGATAATAAGTTTGTTTATACTGCAAAATTCAGATACAGACAAAAAGATACTGAAGTAAGAATTAAACACGTAGGTAAAGATTTGCTTATTACATTTTTAGAAGATGTAAGGGCTGTTACTCCAGGTCAAGCTGCTGTAATTTATCAAGATGATCGTTGCCTAGGTGGTGGATTTATAAAAGAAGTATATAAGAATAATCAAATAAGAAAATACTAGGAGGATATTATGGAAGCAAAATTAACATTAGAAAATGAGAATAAAGAAGTACTAATTGAATTATTTGAAAAAGATGCACCAATCACAGTTAAAAACTTTGTATCTTTAATTAACAAAGGGTTTTATAATGGATTAACTTTTCACAGAGTAATCCCTGGATTTGTTGCTCAAGGAGGATGCCCTATTGGAAATGGCACTGGTGGTCCTGGATACAAAATTGTTTGCGAAACGGAAAATAATCCAAAAAAACATGAAGTAGGAAGTTTATCAATGGCTCATGCTGGGAAAAATACTGGTGGATCACAATTCTTTATCTGTTATAATCCACTTCCTCATTTAGATGGAGTACACACAGTATTTGGAAAAGTAGTAAGTGGTATGGATAGTGTATTTAATATTAAACAAGGAGCTGTAATTAAAGAAATAGTTGTTTTATAAGGAGGGAATATTTTGAAAAAGTTAGGACTTGCATTAGCTGGAGGTGGAGCACGTGGTGCTTACCAAATAGGAGCTTGGAAAGCACTAAAAGAACTTGGGATAGACAAAATGATTAGTGCTTATTCTGGAGCTAGTGTCGGCAGTTTAAATGCTGTGTTATTTGCTATGGAAGATTATAATTTAGCTGAAGAAACTTGGCTAAAACTAGAGAAAGACAGTTTGTTCAATATGGAAAAAAAGATTTATAAAAGAATCTTAAAAGAGAGACTTAATTTCTTAAATAGAGGGATTTATAGCACAAAAAGGTTAGAAAAATTAATGGATAACATCATTGATTATGAAAAGATAAAGGATAAAGAAATATATATTACCACCACTTATCTAGGTGGTGAAAAATCATCGTTCTTTGATTTGCTTAGAGTTAACTATAAGCATTACTTTAAGTCTGATAAACAGATAAATTACCATTTATTAAGTAAATTATCACAAGAAAATATTAAGAGAACTATGCTTGCATCTTGTGCTATTCCTGTTGCTTTTAAGCCGATTGTTATCGGGAACGAATCTTATTATGATGGAGGTCTATTAGATAATATTCCATATCAACCACTTATTGATGGAGGATGTGACTTAATTATTGTAATTGATTTATTTAAAACTTCTTTTGTTAGAAAAAAAGAAGTAAAAGGAGTAAGAATATTGACAGTTCATCCTAAAAGAAGTTTGCGAGGAGTGCTTGATTTTAGTAATAAGCACATTCAAAGAAGATTTCAACTAGGTTATGAAGATACAATGGATAAGATGAAAAGGCATTTAGATAAATTTAATTTATAAAGAAAAATAACACTTTCGTTACTAGTATAGTAATGGAGGTGTTTTTTTATGAAGAAAATTGTAATGATATGTTTATTAGTATTTCTAAGTAGTTTTTTTTATCAAAGTATACATGCAAGTGATTATTTAACTTATCAAGATATTACCTTTGAAATAGATGGAGCAACTTTACTAGAAGACTACAGTAATGCTGATTATGATAAGTATTACGATAGGCTTAAAAAAAGACGCTTTTGGGGATGGCTTACTACTACAGCATACGAAAATGAGAAAGCGTATTTTACTAAAGAAACACTGTATATTATTGAAAATAGAGGTGATAGCGCAATAATTGAAACCTTCAGTTTTAAATCAGAAGAAACAGTTAAAAAGCAGTACAGTGTCACTGGAACATTAGGTATGGAAGCATCAGGAAAAGAATATGGATTTAAACTAGGGCTTGAAGAGCAATTAAAATATTCGATAACTGCTACAAAAACAACGACAGTTGAAGAAAAATTTGAAATTAAGGTTTATGTTGATCCGATGACAAAACTAGTTGTTAAGATTGAAGGAGAAGGTAAAGTAAGTAGTGGAGTTGCAAAATATTACCGCTTTTTTAAGAATGTAAAAAAAGGAGGATGGGAGATATTTGTTGTGACAACAGAATATTATATATTAGTGAAGGATAGATTAGATGAAACTTAAGATAATTACAGGAATAATTATTTTCTTATCAATTTCCTTATCGGTTTTACTATTTATTGAAGAGGAAGAAGTAATAAAAATAATTGTGTCTCCAAAAATTTATTCAATTATGAAAAGCAGTGATACCGAAAAAATAAAAATTACAGTACTAGTTAATGATTCAAATAGCTATTACTTTAATAAAGAATATATTTCAAACATTAATTTATCATCAACCAATGATGACCTTATCCCTTTAATAGTCGATAATATAGATAAATCTAATGACTATTATCCCTATAAAAATGATATATATTATTATATTACATTTAATCTCGATGTAGCTTTTCAAAGTGATTATTATCACATTGAGTTAAAGGAAGCATATCTAAATATTAGTTATAGTAATGCAAAAGAAATAAAACTATTCATTGGTGAATTTAATTATCACTTTAATGAATTTGAGAATGTTGATTTTAGTATTAACAACTTACTTTGTACTCATGCAGAAGTAAATGGAATCGATACAACAACAGGATTATTTTTATCTCTTGGAAATCTCACGAATAATAACATAACAATTAATAGTATCGATTTAGGTACAAAAAATGTATTTGCTAATAATTTTTATTTACGAGAAGTCTTTAGTGAAGTTAGTTTAAGCAGTTTTCCTAATAATATTCTAAATATTGATTATTATGATTTTGATAAATATAGTGATTATGAAACCAGCATCTTACTTAGAAAAAATAATGAAATAATGCTTTATGTACCTTTTAGTTATATCGGTGAAATACCGTATCTACACCGTTTTTACATAAAAGTAAACTATACTATTAATTCTAATGAAGAAGTCTTTATACTTGATGATTTTCCGTATATTAATACTAGTAATTATAAAATTGAATTAGAAGGAGATTATGTCTATTATGAATTCGAAAATTGAAGTCTTAGATTTCTCAAAAAAGTATGTTAATCACCAAGTCGTACTTGATGATTTTATTATCACAAAAAGAGTAAACCTAATTGTTGGAAAGAATGGATCTGGGAAATCAACATTATTAAAAGCAATGGCTGGACTAATAAATCATGATGGAGCGATAAGTTACATTGGAAAAGGTTGCTATATGGATGAAGTATTTAGTTATCCTTTAGATGTAGATTTATATTCATTCTTAGAATTATTAAACGCTACAAGTGAAATACCAAGTGAAACAAAAAGAATAGATAAATTAATAAGTTATTTTGAGTTGGATAATAAAGTAGATGAAACACTTAATACACTATCTAAAGGAATGAAAGCAAAAGTAAATTTAATTCAATGTTTACTTGAAGATGCAGATTTTTATCTATTAGATGAACCTTTAAGTGGATTAGATAAAAAAGGAATTCAATGTTTGAAAAGATATATATCAAATTCAGAGAGTCAGTTTATTATTAGTACTCATCTAGATAAAGACTTAATCGATATTAGTAACGCAGTAATCTATTTATGATAAGTTTGATTAAGTTGCATTTCTATTATTTATTTTCTTGGAAAGTATTTTATATAAGTTCAATTATTATCTTGATTAGTTTAGTAAGTTTTACCTACTTTTCTAGTTTCTATTTAGAATATGATTTACTAAAATTTAATCAATTATATTATCATGATGAATATTATTTTGAAAGTATTAACTATATTAAAATAGTAATTGTCTTATTTAATATGTTTCTAATTATAAATAGTTTTATTATTAATAAATATGATACATTATTACTTTCTAGAAGAAGTAGATTAACTGTAATAACTAGTAAGATATTATCAGTCAATATAATCAGTATTATATTCACATTTATTTTATATTTATCATTTTTAGTTACAGGAATGTTTCTTACTCCATATATGAAAATAAGCTATAATGATTTAATACTTATTGGAGATATTATAATATTTGGAGTAGTATACTTGATGATGTTTATTTTCATATACGGCTTTAATAAAGGGATATATAGTTTATTGATTATTGTTGTTGGGTATTTTATAAGTGACATTACAATTGAGTATTTTGTATCAAAAGATAGTATCACAGGCTTTTCGAAAATCTTAAATCTTGTTTTTATTAATCTTGGTTATTATAGTGATGAAGGGTATTCATTATACTATGGAAAAACTTGGGGAATAATCTTATATCTATCACTATTTGTTACATGTATTGTCTATTATCTAAAACATGACATAACAAATTAAAGATTGTCAAAAACATGATAATATGGTATATTTTTTATGCTAGGAGTGGTTTAAAATGTGCGGTATTGTTGGTTATTTAGGAGTTGAAGATGCTAGAGAAATTATCATTAGTGGACTTAAGCGTCTTGAGTATCGTGGATACGATTCAGCAGGTATTGCTTTACGTAAATGCGATAGCGGTACATTTCATATTTATAAAGACAAAGGACGAGTAGCTCGTCTAGAAGAAATTGCAGACTTTAGTTTTAAGACTTGTTTAGGAATAGGACATACAAGATGGGCAACTCATGGAGTGCCTAATAAAGTAAATTCACATCCTCATCAATCTGAAAAAAGTCGTTTTTTTATTGTGCACAATGGTGTTATTGATAACTATAAAGAACTTAAGAGTGAAATTCTTAATGGAAATAAATTTGTAAGTGATACTGATTCTGAGGTTATCGCTCATATTATTGAAAAATATAGTGATGAAATGAGCGTTAATGAAGCAATAAGAAAAACAATGAGTTTACTTGAAGGATCGTACGCTCTTGCTATAATTGATACTTATAATCGAGATAAAATATATGCCTGTAAGAATAAATCGCCGTTATTACTTGGATTAAGTGATAAAGGAACGATTATTTCAAGTGACGTTATGGCACTTGTTGGATATAGCACAAAATATGTTCCTTTAAAAGATAAAACGTTTGTTGAAATTACTAAGAAAGGATATAAAACCCTAGATATTATTGGAAAAGAAGTAGAACATGAAGTTAAAGTAATTGATGTTGATTATTTTAATATTGAAAAAGGAGAATACTCTCATTTTATGTTAAAAGAGATCAGTGAACAACCAAGTGTTATTAGAACAATAATATCAAAATATTTTGATAAAGAAGAAGTTACTTTAAATGGTGATATTTCTAAAGCAATAAAAGAAAGTGATCGTTTATATATTATCGCTGCAGGTACTTCAATGAATGCTGGATTTATTGGGAAAGAGTTGTTTGAAAAAATGGCTTTTATTCCTACTGAAGTTCACATTGCAAGTGAGTTTGCTTATAATATGCCTTTATTATCTAAAAAACCATTGTTCATCTTTATATCGCAAAGTGGTGAAACTGCAGATTTAAGAGCTGTCTTAGTTAATATTAAAGCAGCAGGGTACCGTAGTTTAACAATTACAAATGTAAAAACGAGTACACTAGCAAGAGAAGCAGATCATTATGTTGAAATTCATGCTGGACCTGAAATAGCTGTTGCTAGTACAAAAGCT
This sequence comes from Candidatus Izemoplasma sp., assembly GCA_029939945.1. GTDB lineage: Bacteria > Bacillota_I > Bacilli_A > Izemoplasmatales > Izemoplasmataceae > JAFGXW01. The sequence goes on from JAOZRX010000021.1 coordinate 19,783, forward strand.
TATACTGCTCAAATTGTTGTTTTAGCAATTTTAGCATATGGACAAAGTGATAAGCATATAAACTTAAGAAAAGAATTAAGTAAAGTAGCAATTAGTATTGAGAATATTATTGATAAAAGAGAATATATTGAAGCCTTAGTACAAGAATATTTAACTAAAAGAAACTGTTTTTATATTGGTAGAGGGATTGATTACTATGCTTGTTTAGAATCCAGTCTAAAACTTAAAGAGATTAGTTATATTCAAACAGAAGGTTTCGCAGCAGGAGAATTAAAACATGGAACAATCGCTTTAATAGAAGAAGATACTCCAGTTATTGCGATTATATCGCAAAGAAGTATTGGTAAAAATACAAGAAGTAATTTAAATGAAGTTCAAAGTAGAGGAGCAAAAACATTAGTTATTAGTACAAATTCTGTTCATGAACATGGTGATCAAATAGTACTTGATGATGTATATGAGTTATTTAGCCCTTTACTTACAATAATACCAGCTCAATTTATTGCATATTATGCGGCTCTTCAACGCGGATATGATATTGATAAGCCAAGGAACTTGGCAAAGAGTGTCACAGTTGAATAACGAAAATGGTTAGGTTCCCGACCTAACTTTTTGTTTGTAAATTTAGCATTTACTTTTAAGAAAAAAAATATTATGATATAATAGAATGTTACTGAGGAGGAAGAAAAATGGCAAAATATTTTGGAACTGACGGGATTAGAGGAAGAGTTGGGATTGAACTGAGTAACAGTTTAGCTTTTAAAGTAGGGCAAAGTTTAAAAAGTGTTCTTAAAACAAAAAAACTCGTTATTGGAATGGATACAAGAGAATCTAGTAGTGAGTTAATGTATAGTGTATCAAGTGGGGCTCAAAGCTTAGGAATTGATGTTATGATTGCAGGTGTTGTTAGTACACCTTTAATTAGTCATTACTCAAAGCAAAAAAGTGTTACAGGTGTAATGATTACTGCATCACATAATCCATTTACTGATAACGGAATTAAAGTTTTCAATAAAGGAAATAAACTAAGTTTAAGAGAAGAACTAGCAATTGAGTCTTTTATAGATAATAATGCAAAGTTTGATGTTGTAAATATAGGAAAAACGTTCTCAGGAGAAGATGTTATTGATTTGTATGCTGATCTAATTGAAAGTATAGATTTAGCTCAAACTGATCTAAAAATCGGGTTTGATAGTGCTAATGGAGCTAATTATTTAATTAGTTTAGGAGTGTTAAGAGAGTTATGTGAATCATACATTCAAATTGGAAATATACCTGATGGTAAAAACATTAATAAAGATGTTGGTAGTACTCATTTAGAAAGTATTATTAAATTAGTAAAAGATAATCAACTTGATATCGGATTTAGTTTTGATGGAGATGGAGACCGTATTTTAGTAATTGATAATGAGTTAAATGTATTTGATGGTGATTTATTAATCTATATAATTGCTAATTATTTAAAAGATAATAATTTACTTAAAAAAGATACAGTAGTACTAACTAGTATGAGTAATTTAGGGATTATAAAAGCTTTTGAAAGAAAAGGAATTAAAGTAGTACTAACCGATGTTGGAGATAAATACGTACTAGAAGAATTAAATAAGAATGACTACAGTATTGGTGGAGAAAATAGTGGACATATTATTTTAAGAGACTACATTAATACCGGAGATGGAGTACTTGTTGGTGCTTACTTACTTAAGATTTTAGATGAAACAAAAAAATCACTCCAAGAACTTACCAGTGATATTTCAATGTGGCCACAAAAAATGGTTAATATTAGAACTTTTAATAAAGAAATCATTAATGATAAAAGAGTATTAGAAATTATTAAAGAAGTGAAACAAATATTGGGTAAAGATGGTAAAGTACTAGTAAGAGCAAGTGGTACTGAACCTTTAGTTAGGGTTACTCTTAGTTGTGAAAAAATGAGTGATCTTGATATATACATAGACAAAATAGTGTCAAAGATTGAATTTGTGAAGGAGGAAGTTTAGATGAATAATTATGCGATAGTGCTCGCAGCTGGTAAGGGAACCAGAATGAAAACAAAGTTACCAAAATGTGCTTTTCCAATCTTGAAAAAACCAATGATTGAATATATCGTCGAAAACATTGAAAAAAGTGTTGTTGATGAAATTATATGTGTTGTTGGTTATAAGAAAGAATATTTGGAAGAACTACTTGATGGAAGAGTTGACTATGCTTATCAAGAAGAGCAACTAGGAACAGGTCACGCTGTTAAAATGGCGGAGCCTCTTTTGAAGGGAAAAACCGGAACAACGATTATTTTACTTGGAGATATGCCTCTTATTGATATGAAAGTTATTAATAAAGTAATTTCATATCACCAAGATAAAAAGAATGATTTAACTGTTGTTACTGCCGAGTTTGACAATCCAAAAGGGTATGGTCGTATTATTAGAAATGAATATGACAGTATTGAAAAGATTATCGAACATAAGGATTGTACTAAAGAACAAAAGAGAATAAAAGAGATTAATACAGGGATTTATATTGTTGACAATAGTTTATTATTTGAAGCTGTAAGTAAAATCAAAGTGAACGAACGAAAAGGTGAGTTTTACTTAACAGATATTGTTGAAATTATGAAAAATGATTATAAAGTAGATGCTTTTTTACTTTGGGATAGTCCAAAAGTAATGGGAGTAAATGATCTTTATACAATCAGTCTTGCTGAAAAGCATTTACGTAATGATATAAACAAGAAACATATGTTAAATGGAGTTAGTATTATTAACCCTGAAACAGTAACAATTGGACATAGTGTTGTTATTGAAGAAGGTGTAATAATTAATCCTAATACATTTATAACTGGAGATAGTGTTATTAAAAAAGGTTGTGAAATCGGACCTAATACAGAAATACATTCTTCAATCATTCATAAAAATGTATCTGTAAAACATAGTTTAGTTTATGATAGTATTGTATTTGATAAGAGTTCAATTGGACCATTTGCTCACTTAAGAGCTGGAGCTGTTATTGGTAAAAGAAATCGAATTGGGAATTTTGTCGAAGTTAAAAAATCAACTACAGGTGTTGGTACAAAAGCTGCTCATTTAGCTTATATTGGTGATACTACAACTGGTGAAAATGTTAACTTTGGATGTGGAAGCATCACAGTTAACTACGATGGAGTAGAAAAACATAGAACGATAATCGGTGATGATGTCTTTATAGGTTGTAATACAAACTTAATTGCTCCTGTTTCAATCGGAAATAAATCGTTTATCGCAGCGGGTTCTACCGTTACTAAAAATGTTCCTGAAGGAGCTATGGCAATCGCTAGAAATAAGCAAATTAACAAGGCAGATTATGCTAAAAACTTAATCCGCCCAAAAGATGACACTAAATAGTTGACAAAGAACTATTATGTGGTAAAATGATTAATGCAGTTATAAATAACGTGGAAAGAAGAGTACCCACTCTCACCTGATTGATAAATCAATAGGTTGAAGCTACAACTAAAATAAAATTTTAGTGTGGGTACATTACGTACTCACACTTTTTAATTTCTTTCCATAGATACAAAAATAAAATGGGAGGTGTTATTATTTCAAACAGATACAGTCAACAAATGCCTGCGAAACGTAAAGATGATGGATTAGTTAATGAAGAAATTCGTGCTAGACAAGTTATGGTAATTACAGATACTGGTGAAAAATTAGGTGTAATCGATACAAGAGAAGCCCTTAATTTAGCATGGGACAAAAACTTAGATTTAGTTTTAGTTGCCCCAACAGCAAAACCACCAGTAGCAAAATTTATCGATTATAACAAGTATAGATACGAACAACAACGTAAACTTAGAGAAGCAAAAAAACATCAAAAAATCGTTTCATTAAAGGAAATTAGATTGTCACCGAAAATTGATATTGGGGACTTCAATACTAAATTGAAAAATGGTCGAAAATTTCTAGAAAAAGGCGATAAACTTAAGATTTCTATTCGTTTTAGAGGTCGTGAAATGGCTTATACAAGCAAAGGTAGACAAGTTATGATGGATTTCGCAAAACAAGTTGAAGATATTGCGAGCATCGAAAACAGACCTGTACAAGATGGTCGAAACATGTTTATGACTTTGTCACCAAAAAAAGATAAATAATAAGGAGTGAAAACAATGCCAAAAATGAAAACTCATTCTGGTACACAAAAAAGAATTAAAGTAACAGCGACTGGTAAAGTTAAAGTATCAAGCGCAAACAAAGGACACTTATTAAGTGCAAAATCAAAATCGTCAAAAAGACGCCATAAACTTGGTTCACAAGTTTCACCAAGTGATATGAAAAGAATTAAACAACAAATCGCAAACGTAAAATAATTAGGAGGAAACAAATATGCCAAGAGTAAAAGGCGGAACAGTCGCAAGAAAAAGACGTAGAAAAATATTAAAATTAGCCAAAGGTTATTATGGGGCAAAACATTTAATTTATAAAACAGCAAATGAACAAGTAATGAAATCATTATCTTACGCATATAGAGATCGTAAACAAAGAAAAAGAAATTTCAGAAAATTATGGATCACTAGAATTAATGCTGCAGCTAGATTGAACGGAATGTCATATTCAAAATTAATCAATGGGTTAAACTTAGCTGGAATTGAAATTAACCGTAAAATGTTAGCTGATATCGCAGTAAATGATGCTGAGGGATTTGCACAAATCGTTGCAGCAGCTAAAAGAGGAATAACTGGAGAAGCAGCACCTGCACCAAAAAAAGTAGTTGCTAAAAAAGTTACTCCAGTAAAAAAAGCAGCACCTGTAGTTAAAGAAACTCCAGTAGTTGAAGAAACTCCTGTAGTTGAAGAAACTCCAGTAGTTGAAGAAACTCCAGTAGTTGAAGAAACTCCAACTGAAGCAGTAGATTTATCAACATTAAAAGTTGCTGAATTGAAAGCTTTAGCTAAAGAAAAAGGACTTAAAGGATACACTTCTTTAAAAAAAGCTGAATTAATTGAAGCATTAAAATAAGCAGTTTTACTGCTTTTTTTATGTTTTTTTATATGTTATAATAAAACAGGTGATTTTTAATGAAAAAAATAATGAAAAAAATCTCATATGACTTATACTTAGTACTTTTATTGGTGCTAACTTTTTTAAGTTTTATTGGAATATTAACTGATTATTTATTACCTTTATTTATTATTATTGGAATTGCAGCAATATTTACAAAAAGAAATGTACTTCAGATAATACCAATTGCCTTCTTTATCCAAATGAGTTACGGAGGAATTAGAGATAATGTTAGTGTTACAGCTACATATGGAATAGTTCTTTCATTATTAATTGTACTTGATGTGTTAAAAAATCGTAAGATAACAAGGAAGGGATATCTATTTATTCCACTTGTAGCTTTATCAATTTTAGCAATGATTACCGGAGTTAATAATACTGAATTTACAACTACGTTTTATGGATGGGTACAAATCTTTAGTATATTTGCATTATATTTTTACTTCATTAATACATTAGAAAGCAAAGAAGAAAACTACATTATATTGTCAAAATTATTTATGTATTTATCGTTGTTAGTCACAATTGAAATGCTTTATTTTGCTTTGTCAAGCGATTTAGAAGTTATTGATGTTATAAGAAATAGATCAATAGATTTAGGTTGGGAAAACCTAAATATAATTATTTACTCAAACCTAGTAGCAATCCCATTAATCGGGTATTTAGTATTAAAAGCAAAATATAAATTACCATATATGATTCTGGCATCATTCTCAGTTTTAGGAATATTGATGACTTTATCGAGATCGTCAATTCTAACACTTGCTGTATATGGAGTTATATTAATTCCTTTAATCTTGTTTTTAGAAAAGGAGAAAGTGAAATTAATTATTCAAGGATTGTTCTTCTTAATGTTTCTATCAATTGGACTATATCTCTTAGAACAAAATGAAATAGTATCGGATTATTATTTAATATTAACAAATCGAGATTTATATAATTATGATGACAGACTTGTTCTACTCGAAATAGCCTGGGAACAATTCAAACTATTCCCAATTATAGGAAGTGGAGGACTCTATTCAACAAGATTTATTATGGAATCTCACGGAAATGGAGCAATAAATTACCATAATACAATAGCTCAAGCATCAACTCTAGGTGTTTTAGGACTAATAGCCTTTACTTATTTATTCTTCTTAAAGACTAAATTAATCTTAATGAGTCAATCCCAATTTAAATGGTTTGTATTAGTATTAATATACATTACTGCATTTGTAAATGGGATGCTTCAACCAATGTATTTTTATGCTTCATATATGTTGTTTATATTTCTAATAATTGCC
>JAOZRX010000004.1:0-10066 GCA_029939945.1 Candidatus Izemoplasma sp.
AGTAAATGTTTATTACGAGAATGAATAAATAAAGAATAAAAAGACTGTGATTAAAAATCATAGTCTTTTTTTACGAATACATTAATAAATATATCGACAAATTAATTGACAAATTAATCAATATATACTAAAATTATAGTGTAGGAGGTGATTTAATTGAGAACAAATACTTTAGAGTTTGATCCAATGAATCAATTAATATCTATTTCGGAATTTAATAAAGGCAAGGCGGGGAAAATATTCTTAGATGTTAAGGAACACGGACATAAATTCGTCATTAAGAATAATAAAGCTGCAGGTGTAATTATATCAGTTGAAGAATTTGAACGTATTAGAGAAGAATTGAATGACTTTTATTTAATGTTAGAAAGTGAAAAGAGATTGAAGACTAACAGTAAGACATACACACAAGAAGAAATGTTGAATGAACTAAAAATCTCAAGTACAGATATTTTGGAATAGAAATGTATGGAATGGAAAGTTGAATATTTAGAAGAAGCACTTATAAATCTAAAAAATTTAGATAGAAATCTTCAAATAAAAATAATTAAGAAGATTAATAAAGTTAAGAAGAATCCTCTTCCAAAGCAGAATGGAGGATATGGGTTACCCCTGGGTAATAAACATAATATGAACTTAAGTGGTTTAAATAAAATAGTCTTAATGAGTGATGGAGTAAGAGTGGTGTATAAACTTTTAAGATTTGATAACATTATGAAGATAATTGTTATATCTGCTCGGGCTGATTTAGAAGTATATAAAATAGCACATAAGAGAAAATAAAAAATGATGATTTTATTAATCATCATTTTTGTTTGGATATAAGTTATTTAACTATATCTTTCATTGTCATCATCGTATTTGTCATAATCTTCAGGATAGACAGTGAAATCAAATACATCATCATTTGAGTAATCTGTCTTAATAAACTTGTTCCTTTGTATCAACAAATAACTAAGAATAAAACCAGTGATAATTCCTCCAAGATGCCCAGAAATACTAATGTTTGATCCTAAGAAAGTAAAAACAATATTTATGATAACTAAACTTCTTATTGATTGAATCTCTTGTTTGCTCATTAAATCTGTTCTGTAAATTGTGATATATAGTAAAGCACCTAAAGCAGCAAATATAGCTCCACTTGCTCCGATAGTTAAGTGATCAGTTGTAAATGTAACTAATAATCCACTTCCAATTCCTCCAAGTAAATAGATGAAGAAAAACTTCTTAGAACCGATTATTCTTTCTAGTGCACTACTTAGAACATAAAGGCCAATAACGACGTTAGAGACATAGTGAATAACACTTCCGTGTAAAAACATGGAAGTGATGATTCTATAATATTCTCCAGCCCTAACAAGAGGTGCCCAAAGACCTCCTAAATATAGTAGATTTAAAGAAGTGAATCCACCTGTAACTAAAGTAACTAGTAACATAAAAGTGTTTAAAATTATAATTATTGATGTAACAGGAGCTTTTTTAAAATATGTTTTTAAATCTCCATCACGTACAAATACTGACATAAGTATTTCCTCCTAAAACTTAAACTTTTTGAATAAAAATGGATATAGACCAAACCCGACGAATGCTATTAAGAAATATCTTACCATATTTAAGATATTCATTAAAGTAGTTCCGTCTTCTGCAAATACTCCAAACAATACTTTGAATCCCTGTTGGATACCTACCATTACGATTAGTCCAAAGACTACTCGTAATACTTTTTGCCAAAATAATACATCCATATTAAAGTTAATATATTTCTTTTCAATTATTATTCCAACTACAAATCCGATTAATAATCCATAACTCTTAAAGAAATCTTCTCCATCAATAAAAAACATAAATGGGAATATTGCAATGATTAATATAATGTATAGTTTATGTAGTTTAATTGTATCATCATATAGCTTATTGAATACTTGATATGCAAAGTAAGCAATACCAATACCTAAAATAGCAGCAACAACTACATCTTCTAAGAAGTGTACTCCTAAATACATTCTGCTTAACATCATGAAAATAACTAAAATAGAAGATACATAAAACATAGCTTTCTTTTTACTGAAGAACGCTTCACTAAAAAGTACAGTACTGAAGTTTTGTGTATGTCCACTTGGGAATGAATTTCCAAGAGAAGTCTCAGGTCTTAAGTTTTCAACTAAATCAGGATATTTTTGGAATGGTCTAGGTGCACCAACGATATTCTTAATTAGAGTATTCACAGTAGCTGAAAATCCCAAGGTGATAGCCATGAACTCTCCCATCTTTTTATCATATGTATAATAGATTATTCCAAAGATTAAGATATATACATATTCTTCTCCTAAAAAGGAAATAAAACCAAAGAAGAAATCTAAAAAGCCATTTTGTAAATCTTGTAAGAACACAACAACATCTATCGTCATAGTATCGCCTCCAGATTATATTTTACTTTGAATTGCAAGAATATTCAATAGTTAATAACACCTATTTATTAAAAAATGGAATTGAATTACACTTTTTAATAAATTGCTCTTGACTTTGAGTGAATATTATTATAAAATGGAATCTAGTTCCACTTTTTAATAATTATTATTGATTATAGAATTAAGATTGGAGTGATATCATGTTATATAAGAGAACTATTTCATCAACATTGAAAACATTAATCAAGCATTATCCAGTAATAATGCTCACAGGACCAAGGCAAGTCGGGAAAACAACTACTTTAAGAAATCTAGAAACAAGTAAAGAGTTCAAATATATATCTTTAGATAATCCACTTGTTAGAGCTGAAGCTAAAAGTAATCCTGAACTATTTTTACAAAGAAATAAACCACCATTAATTATTGATGAAATTCAATATGCAGATGAATTATTGCCGTATATTAAAATTATTGTAGATGACTTTAGATATAAGAGTGATAATCCAAATGGGTTATATTTGCTCACAGGATCACAAATGTTTCAAAGCATGAATAATATTAGTGAGTCTTTAGCTGGGCGAGTAGCAATCTTGAATTTATATGGGCTAAGTATTAGTGAACTAAATCAAGTAGAGGAAACTAAATTTATACCTACTTACGAAAATCTTAGTAAGAGAGTTGATAGATATCAAACAAATATAGAAGAAGTTTTTGATAATATTTTAAGAGGGTCATACCCAGAACTTTACCGAAATAAGAATATGGATATTGGAATATTTTATAGTAGTTACGTTCAAACTTATCTAGAAAAAGATATTCGAGATGTTCTTAAAATTAAAGACGAACTAAAATTTTTAAGGTTTCTTTCAAGTGTTGCAGTTAGAACAGGAAAGGAACTTGTATATGAAGAACTAGCAAGAGATGCAGATATAAACTTAAAAACAGCAATGAGTTGGTTATCTGTTTTGATATCTTCTGGAATTGTTTATCTATTAAGACCATATTTTAACAATGAAATAAAGAGAATTGTTAAAAGGCCTAAACTATACATGATGGATACTGGATTAGCTTGTTTTCTTGCTAGGTATAATGATGCTAAATCATTAGAAATAAGTAGTTATTCAGGGCAGATATTTGAAACATATGTAGTATCAGAAATCATTAAATCATATGTTAATAACGGGCTTCAAGCTAAAATATATTATATACGTGATAGTAATCAAAAAGAAATTGACTTATTAATTCTTGATAATAATATATTATATCCTATTGAGATTAAGAAAAGTTCTAATCCAGGTAAAAAAGCAATTAAGCATTTTAATATTCTAGATAGCACAACAATGCAAATTGGTGAAGGTGGAGTAATATGCATGATATCAAGTATTATTTCAATTGATAAAACAAATAATTTCATTCCAATTGAATCGTTGTAAGAAAAAAATGTTTAAAGGTTCCTGATAGAAATTTCAAATATAGTTGTGGAAGTATGCTATATATTTTGGTATTTGTTTACAAATTAGGCGCAGAGCAGCATTCAAATTGTACACAAAAAAAACTAATTATTGTATACGGTCTTGTATACAAAAATATTGACATTTCGTCTACACTATTGTATACTATTAACGAGGTGATAAAATGACTATTGAAAAAATGCAACAATCAGTCGATAAAGCCTATTCTAAAACAATTAATAAGTTTTGGAATATTATTGATGACTCAGATAAATATCCTTCATTGGCGCTTTTGAGATATAAATACTTATTTAAGGAAAGTGAGCTAAATGAGATATATGATTTCAAGATTTCAAGTAAGGATTTTGATAAACTTAATTTATTGGATGAAGTTGGTGAACCCTTACTCTATTATTTAAGTGAAAAAGCTATCTTGAATTTAGTTGGTAGTTATGATTTAATTATGGAAACAGAATATGAAGAGCTTAATGATATTACTAATGAAGATTATATAAATGGCTTTATTTTTTCTGAGATAGAGAATAGTTTAGCAATTGAAGGTGTTAGAAGTACAAGAAAGAAAATTGAGAAAATAAAGAAACTAAACTATAGTGATTTAAAAGATCAAAATGAGATCATTGTAAAAAACATGTTAGAAGCTTATGATTTTATTCAGAGCAACAAAATTAGTGAAAAATCGATATTTGAATTATATCAAATTTTGAGTAAAGATTGTTTAAAGAGTGATGAGTTATTATTAGATGGTAATTATTATCGTCATGATATAGTGCACATTGTTGGAGCAAATGGTGCAAAAGTAGATAGTGGTGTTAAACATACATCATTAAGCAAGATGATGAAATCATTAGTTGATTATATTAATGCTGATAAGGAAGATCATGAACATCTATTTGCTTCACATATAATCCATTACTATTTAGTGTATCTACATCCTTATTTTGATTATAATGGAAGAATGGCAAGAGTCTTATCACTTTGGTATAGTCTCAATAACATCCCTTCTTTTGGTCTTTTTATAATAAGTGAGGCAATTAACAATAAAAATAATAAGAGACATTATTACCAAGCTATTAAGAATTCTAGAAGCACACACAATGATATTACTTATTTCATAGAGTATATGTCAAACATTATTATTAGTCATACAATAATGTATATTAATTTCTACAATATAACTTATGGCTTACTTGATAAAGGAGAGAAAGTTACTAATGCTCAAAAGAATGCAATTAAAACGGCTCTAATAATTCCTAAAATAGAGATTGGATATTTTGATTGGAAAGTATTTAAGAGCTATGATAATGATAATTTTAATAAGGCTTATTATCTAAGATTACTGAATGATTTAGTAAAATTGAAAGTTTTGTCTACTAAAATGAATAAGAATGCTAAACTATTCATTTTGAATTATAAAAAATTAGATTTAATTTAATAAAAATAAAATCCTAAATCACTTTGATTTAGGATTTTTAATACATTAATAATTCTATCATTTTATCACTATTAACCTCTTTAAAATTAAGTAAAACCTTTTTAAGTTCTTTCTCATTAAACTTAGTATTAAGCAATGCTTTTTCTAATTTCATAGTATTTTCAAATGAATCAATTGTAATATCTTTGATAACACCATAACTAATTATCAAAGTTATTAACATTCTATTTTCATATTCTTTCTTAACTAAGAATTCAGGACTTTGTCCATAGTTCCAATCCCAGTTACCATATTTCTTTTTAATAAGCAGATTAATCTTATCTAAGTCATATTCATCAAGAGTATATACTTTGCTGCTAACTTCATTACCAAGAAGCTCATTTAATAACATTAATCTAAAGACTGATACAGTTGTGAGTTCTCTAAATAGTTTCTTCATATTTACAAGTTCTGTTTTTAAATTAGAATGAACATTATTCATCATTTCAAAATCTGTATCAATAAATAGTATTCCATGGTGAAATATTTTGTTTTTATATTTGTTTTGATAATTTAATGATATTTTACTTTTTCCAATATAGATATTATTTCTCTTTTTAACTGATGCATTTAAACCCATCTTTTGAAGCATCTTTAAAACTGGTTCTAAAAATTCTTTAAACTTACGAGTATTATCAGGATCTGTCTTAGTGACAAATGCAAAGTTAATACAACCTAAATCATGAAAAACAGCGGTCCCATCAGTTGATTTTCTTATCACAGGAATATTATTATCCTTAATAAAAGAACCATTTAGAACAACAAATGGGTTTTGATTTCTTCCGATAATCACAGATTGGCTGTTTTGCCAAACAAGTAAGAAATCCTCATCGATGTTTAAATATTTTAAGACATATTCTTCTAAAGCTAAATTAAATCTTGGATCAGTATTATTGTTTATTATAGTAAGCATAATACCATTCCTCCCCTGATTTAGATTATATTAAAAAACAGACAAAAAAGCAAAATAAAGATATAAAATTATTTTTTTAATATCTTTAGCACTCTTTGCTTGACAGTGCTAAAATGTTATTGTATAATTATTATCGACATAAGGAAATGGAGGAATAAATAATGGCAAAAACAAAACAATTTAAAACAGAATCTCAAAAGCTTTTACATTTAATGATTAATTCGATTTATACTCATAAAGAAATATTTTTAAGAGAGTTAATTAGCAACGCAAGTGACGCTATTGATAAGCGTCATTACCTTGCTTTAACTAATGCAGAATTAATGACAGATTATTCAATCTTGATTGAATTAGATGAAAAAAAGAGATTGTTAACTATCACTGATAATGGTATTGGGTTTACTGAAGAAGAATTAGTAAGTAACTTAGGTACTATAGCTAGAAGTGGAAGTAAAGAATTTAAAGAAGGAATTGACAATGCTGATATTGAAATAATTGGACAGTTTGGTGTTGGTTTTTATAGTGCCTTTATGGTAGCTAAAAAAGTAACTGTTATCTCTAAATCAGTAAATAGTGAAAAAGCATTTAAATGGGTAAGTACTGGTTCAGCTACTTATACAATAAGTGATGCTGATAAAGAAGACGCAGGAACTATCATAACTTTAGAATTACGTGATAATGACGAAGAAAATGAAGAAAACTATGATGAATATGTTACTGAATACAAAATAAAAGATTTAGTTAAGAAGTATAGTGATTATGTTAGATACCCTATTCAAATGGATGTTACTAAATATGATTACCCTGAAGATAAAAAGAAAGAACCAATTGTCTATAAAGAATTAGATACATTAAATTCATTGATTCCTTTATGGAAGAAAAATAAAACTGAAATTACTGAAGAAGAATATACTGAATTTTATAAACATCAATTTAATGATTATACTGAACCTTTAAAAGTAATTCATACTAAGGTTGAGGGAGCAACTACTTATACAAGTTTACTATTTATTCCAAAGAAAGCTCCGTTTGATCTTTATTCAGAAAAATATGAAAAAGGTCTTCAGTTATATAGTAGAGGTGTTTTTATCATGGATAAAAACAAAGACTTAATCCCTGATTATTTTAGATTTGTTAAAGGATTAGTAGATTCATCTGATTTAAGTTTAAATCTTTCAAGAGAAATGTTACAAAAAGATAAACAACTTAAGAAAATAGCTTCAACGATTGAAAAGAAAATTAAATCAGAACTAGAAAAAATGCAAAAAAATGATCGTGAACAATATAATGAATTTTATAAAATTTATGGAATTAACTTGAAATACGGAATGTATGAAGGTTATGGAATAAACAAAGAATTACTTCAAGATCTAATTATGTTTAAAACTACTAAATCTGATGATTATGTAACTTTAAAAGAATATGTTGAGAAGATTCAAAAAGATCAAAAACATATTTATTACGCTACAGGTAAAACTAAAGAAACTATCTTAGCTTTACCACAAATGGATTTGCTGAAAGAAAAAGATTATGAAGTATTACTATTCTTAGATGACATTGATGAATTCATGATTAATATCTTAATGAAATACGAGGATTTAGATTTTAAATCAGTTGCTCAAGGTGATTTAGATTTAATTGATAAATCAGAAAATAAGAAATTAGATAAACTTAATAAAGAAAAATCATCTTTATTAGAAGCCTTAAAAGAAGGACTTGAGGATAAAGTATCTGAAGTAAAACTTTCTAAAAGATTAAAGGACAGCCCAGTATGTTTAGTAAGTGGAGAAGGTTTAACTATGGAAATGGAAAAAGTACTTCAAAATATGCCTACGGGACAAGATGCAAAAGCTACAAAGATACTTGAAATAAATCCAAATCATGATTTATTTAAGACACTAGAAAAAGTATATGAAAATGATGCAGAAAAAGTAAAAGAGTATGCTAAAATACTTTATAACCAAGCTTTGTTAATCGAAGGAATACCACTAGATAACCCAGTGGAGTTCTCTAATTTGATGGTTAAATTAATTATTGAATCAAATAAATAAAGAACATAATAAAAGGAAATTACTTTGAAAAAAGTATTTCCTTTTTTAAAGCTTATTTGTCTTTATAAAATTCATCAAGTAATCCTTCTTTGATAAACTTAATCATTTCATCAGTAGGAATTGGTGAAAACTGAGTTCCTTTATACATTTTTAATTCCTTAATTATTTCTTCACTTGATTTAATCACAGTGTAAGGTCTTTTAGTTGCCATAGAACTTACAGCGTCACACACACTAAGTATTTGAGAACCAAGAGGGATATCGTTTTTACTTAGTTCATCAGGATAGCCTGCTCCGTTCCACCACTCATGGTGATGCTTAACTAATAAAGCAATATATTTTAAATCTTCAGATTTATTTAGTATTTGATATCCAAATAATGGATGATCTTGGATTTGATGATATTCTTCTAGCGAGAGTTTATCAGATTTATTTAGTATCTCACTACTTACTCCTATTTTCCCAATATCATGGACAATTCCTGCCCAGTAATTATCATAAATTTCTTTTTCTGATAAATTCAATCTTTTTGATATTTTTTCAGCTAAGTAAGCAACTTCTTCACTATGTCCTCCAGTATATTGATCATATAGTTCAAGAGTTCTAATTAAACTTAAAACAATATCATTCTTTAGATTATTATTTTTAAAATTTAGATAGTTTATTTCATAAAAACTATTCATTAAAGTTTGATAAGATTTAAAGTTATCAATATCGTACTGTGAGAATGATTTTTTACTTGGTTCCATAATATCAAAACTCATTCCCCCAACTATTCCTTCGCTAATGAAGATGTTAAATCTAATTGATTCTTTTATATTCGGGTACATATTGCTGAAAGATAAGTAACTATCTTTCAGTGCTGATTTTATTGTTTCTTCACCTTCAAGTACCAATACAGGATCATTCATGCTCCATTCAAACGTATCCAAAGAATTGAAGTAATGATTTAATACTTCTACATCATATCCATATCCACTTAGATATTTAAGTTGATCATCTTTATTTATATAACAAGATGCATAGTCGAAATTATCAAATACTTTAGTAGCTATATCAAACATTGATATCAAATAACTTTGATCAAAGTTAGTATCTTTTTTCATTAACTCATCACTTAATTTAAATAGTGAATTAGTAGAAGCAACCAAATTTTCTAACTTTTTACTAGATGCTAATAATAACTCGTTACTTGTCTTTTGTTTATCTATCACCATTTTAGTGATTAGTGCTATAGTAGATAACACGAACAGATAGAAATTTAAACTAAAAACAATTATTTTTAAATTATCTTGATTAACAGTATCAACTAAAAATATCTGATACATAAATACATATATTGCATTAATTATAATTATCATTCTAAAACTAAAGAAGAATGAAAACACAAAATAGAATATCATAAATAAGAAAGCAAAATTAACAAAAGTAAGATATTCAAACGAATTTGAGAATATAATATAAGTAAATGCAGTAAAGAAGAAGATATATCCACCACCACTTAGTATTGTTTTCTTTGATTTGAATATTGCTTTTTTGTCAAAAAGATAAGAAAATATTGATGGAGTTGCAAAAACCATTATTCCGGAGAAATCACCAAAAACCCAAGTAGAATATGTTAAAAAGAAATCAGTGCATTGCTTTGTGATTAGTATTGTTGAAACTGAGATAATTGCCCCAACTAAACTAACTCCTAATGATGCTGAAAAATAAATAATAACTCTATTCACAGTTAAAGAACTAAAAGCACTT
>JAOZRX010000004.1:10076-67719 GCA_029939945.1 Candidatus Izemoplasma sp.
CTAATCCTTTAACTATTCTATCAAATAAGTATGCTTCTAGTATTGTAGAAGACGTGAATACAAAAGAGAATAAAATTGTTATATAAACTTCTTCATCAATTGCTATAAATCTAGAGATTAAATGAGATATTATTAATCCGATAAACAAACTAGGTAAAATTTTCTTACCAAAAACATAATAAAAACCAACAACAATCCCAGCTGCAGGCCACATCGCAGCGGCTACTAAAGAGCTATTAGTATATGTATAACCTAAAAAAGTTGCAAGAATTACAATTACTCCTGTAACTAAATTTAATTGTAGTTTGCTTAAATCCTTAAGCATTTTTTTCACCTCTTTTTAACATTATAACATTCAATTAATAATCAAACAACTTTAGTTATTTAATTAAGAAATGTAGGGTACATATTATTTTAAGTAGTTTACTTCTTTTTATTATTACTTTACATGCTAAAAATATGATATATGTTATAATGTTAATAGACACTAGATGGGAGAGTGATAATTTGACTAAATTAGAGATACTTAAAAAATTTAATTTTGATAAAGCCCACATATCATTAAACCCTTATTTCTTCGGAAATGATTACGAAGAAAAAGGTGTTTTAGTATTGATGAAATTAGAAAAGGATTCCGATTTAGATTATTTAGATATTGAAAATCTCTGTTTTCAATGTCCAGTAATTGAAGGACATGAAGAACTAATAACAATGATTTTATATTTGTTTGATAAAGATAACAAGATATATGATTATAGTATTGCCTCTAGTAAATTTAAAATAACTAGAAGTGATTTCTTAAAGTATGAAAAAATGATTGGGACAATTATAGACTAGAGGAGGGGAACAAATGCTTAAATTAACAAATATTTCAAAGTATTATCACAGTAATGAAGTTGTAGCTTTAGGGCTCAGAAAAGTTAGTTTAGAATTTAACTTAGGTGAGTTTGTCGCAGTAACAGGTGAATCAGGTAGTGGTAAAAGTACACTACTTAATGTTATTAGTGGACTCGATACTTATGAAGATGGAGAAATGTATGTAAACGACGAAGAAACATCTTATTATAGTATTGAAGAATGGGAAGGATTTAGAAGACAATATATTGGCTTCGTATTCCAAAACTATAATATTATAGATTCATATAGTGTATTAGAAAATGTAATGATTGCCTTAACTATTCAAGGATATGATAAGGAGAAGAGAAAAGAAAGAGCTTTAGAATTGATTGATAAAGTTGGATTAACAAGTCATAAGAATCATAAAGCATCAAAACTTTCAGGGGGACAAAAACAACGTGCAGTAATAGCAAGAGCACTAGCAAAAGATTGTCCTATTATTGTCGCAGATGAACCTACTGGTAACTTAGATAGTGAATCAGGAAGAGTTATTATGGCTTTATTACAAGAAATATCAAAAGATAAACTTGTTATTGTTGTAACTCACAACTTTGATCAAGTTGAAGAATATGCCACAAGAAAAATCAGATTATTTGATGGTGAAGTTGTCGAAGATAAAATCATCAAAAAATCAAGAAAAGTAGAAAAGGAACTAGTAGTTCCTAGTTTTACTATGAGTATTTATGATTTAATGAGTATTTCTTTAAGAAACTTATTTAGAACACCTAGAAGAACTATTTTTACTGCGATAATCTCAATTTTCACAGTGATTATATTCGTCTTTTCTTATGGAAGTTACGTTAGTGAAACATCAACCTCCGGAAATTTCTATGGTGGAGGATATTTTAATAATGTAACTGAATCAAGAATAATTGTTACTAAGTTTGATAGTGAACAATTTACTGAAGCAGAAATAACTTCAATTGAAGATTTAAGTAAAGTACGCACAGTAATTGATCATGATATTATTTTAGATATGATTGCTGTAACATATCAATTAGAATACACTTGGATTAATACACAACAACACTATATTAATCCAGCTGCTATGCTTAAAAGCAATCAATTAGTAAAAGGAACTTTACCTACTAGTGAGTTCGAAGTAGTTATCGAGGAAATAGAAGGTAAAGATGTTGGAGACACTATTGTAATTGGTTTTGATAATGATTATCGATTTGATTCAGATTCAGTTGGAATTGGAACTGAATTTACAATTACAGGTATTGCCGAAAAAATTAAATTAGGAGATTGGCGAGGAAGACTATATTTCCATGAAGATTTTATTAATAGCGATGAGTTATTATATAAAGCTTATTATAGTGGAAGTTATGACAGTCCTTTAACTCTTGAATTTACATATAATGATGAAAATATATTTTATATGGAAGGACAAAGTATCTTAATAGATGACTCTGTACCTGATGGTGAAATACATGTTTCCGACTTTGCTTATGAAGAATTAATGTATAACTTAGGGCTTAATCCTGAAACAGGTACAATTGATGATTTAGCTGATGAAGTATTTCAGTTACAAGGAACAACGTCATTTAGTGAAATTATATTAGATTTAAATCTTACAGATACATACACGAGTAGTAGTGGAAAATGGAGTCTCATGATGATTAATTCTAATACTATAGAGTCTTTATTGCCACAAGGAGTATATCAAATAGGAGTATTAGTAGAAGATGCATATGACGCAAAAAGAGTAATGAATGAAATTGATGAATTAGGATTTAATACAATTTATCCTGATGCAGTAACGGATCCTTTCTCAGCAATATTTGCTATCTTCACATCAATATATTTAGGATTCATTTTAGGATTCTTGATGATTGTAATTTACTTTATTAGTTATATTGTATTAAGAAACATTCAAAGTTCTAAGAAAAAAGATTATTTAATATTCAGATCAATTGGAGCTTCAAAAAAAGATTTAAATAGAGTTACAATTATTGAACTGTTATTTACTTCATTATTTGCTTATGTTTTCACAATGATTTTATTTGTGATTAATGAAGGACTAGATATTAATATCCCAAGATATTTACGCTACTTTACGGTTGGTAGTTATATCTTCATCTTCTCCTTATTAGTAATTTTATCATTACTACTTGGACGAAGATTTAATAAAAAAATATTTGGAAAATCAGTGATTACTTCACTGAAACAAGAGTAGGTGACATCATGATAAAAATTAATGGTTTAGACAAATTTTTTAACCGTAAAAAATCTAATGAGATTCATGTTATTAATAATATTACTTTAGATCTTCCTGAAAAAGGATTAGTTGTTTTACTAGGTCCTTCAGGTAGTGGGAAAACAACATTACTTAATGTTCTTGGTGGACTAGATAAAGTTCAATCAGGATCAATAGAATTTGGAGATACTGTTATTGATAAGTATCGTGCAAAAGTATGGGATGAAATAAGAAACAAAGATGTTGGATATATATTCCAAAACTATAATTTACTAACTAACCTTACTGTATATGATAATATTGCTTTAACTCTTAATATGGTTGGAGTAGTTGATAAAGGTGAAATTGATCGAAGAATTGATTATATCTTAGAAAATATTGGAATGATTAATTACCGTAAAAGAAGAGCTTATCAGTTATCTGGTGGGCAACAACAACGTGTCGCAATAGCTAGAGCACTTGCTAAAAATCCGAAAGTAATTATCGCGGATGAACCAACAGGTAATCTTGATTCTAAAAACACATTTGATATTATGAATATCATTAAAAAGATATCACAAACAAAATTAGTTGTTTTAGTTACTCATGAAGAAGAACTCGCAGATTTTTATGCGGATAGAGTAATTAAACTTTCGGATGGACAAATTGTTGAAGACTATGAGAATAGATCATCTTCAGACTTAGACTTGAAACATGATACTGATATTTACTTAAAAGACTTAAATCAATTAACTGAGCTTAAGAGTGATGTTGCTCAGTTAAAAATATATTCAGATGATGATATTGATCCAAACTTTAACATAAAACTTATTGTTAAAAATAAAACATTATATTTAGATATTGGTTCAGAAAACTATAAAAAAATTAAATTGATAAATGATGAATCAGAAGTAAAAGTATTTGATAGACACTTCAAAAAAGTAACAAAAGATGATTTCAAAGAATCTTCATTTGATTTAGAAGATGTTATTAATGAGGATTTAACAATTGAAAAAAGAAGTGTTATAACGATTAAAGAATCATTAAAACTTGCTTTTACAAGGTTATCAGGAACAACTAGAATAGGTAAACTATTCTATCTTGGTTTCTTTGGTGGAGCTATCTTAATTGCGATAGCTGTAGGTATGTTAGCTAGCGTTTACCATATGGATCCAACTAACTTCTTAACAGGAGCAAAAGAAACTGTTGTAATCAATTACAATACGATTACATATGATGATTTAATGGATTATGAGGACGAAGCCTCAATCAATTATATTAATCTTATTAATAGTAGTAATTCAATGACACTTAGATTACCAACTGTTTTCCAAGTTTACAATGCTGAATCTAACTTTAGAAGTAACCCAGTTATCAGCACTCAATTAAGACAAAAAGATATGTATGCTGGTAGAATGGTTGAAGAATACAATGAAGTTGTTGTTGATTTAGTCGTTGTAGAAAGTTTACTAGCATCAAATGAACTACAAAATTTAGGTATTGATACTGTTAATGACTTTTTGAATATTGATTTTGTTATTGAACTTCATGGACTTGGAGAAACATATGAATATATTCTAGATATAGTTGGAGTTAGTGATACAGATAACCCAGTTTATTACGTTAAAGAAGAAACAATGTACATGATTGAAACAAAAATTCCAGTTTATGAGATATTCGCTGATTCTATAACTATTAGTGAAGGAGCTATGCCTAATCAAACAGATGAAGTAATATCATTTGATGATCCAAATATTCCTATTCCAATTGGATCGCGTACTTTCTTAGAAATGGGTACACTATTTCATGTCTCAGGATTATATACTACAACCGCAGATGATATTCCTGATTTCCTATTATCTTTAGATTATCTTAAAGAAACATATTATGAAGATAACTATACAGTATTAGGAGAAGATATTTATATTCACTCTAATGATATAAAAGATACTATTAAATACTTTGATAGTATTGGTATAGATGCATATAGCCTATTTGATGAAGAAAGCTCAGAATATAGAATTGAGAGACTAGCTGACAGTGTAGGGATTATTATCTTTACAGTAGTTGTGTTAAGTGCAATGGCATTAAGTTACTTCTTTATAATTCGTTCTTCAATGATATCAAGAATTTATGAAGTAAGTGTATACAGAGCACTAGGTGTTACAAAAGGAGATATTAGAAAAATATTTGTTACTGAAATTGTTTTAATAACTTCATTAACATCTCTTCTAGGATATCTATCAACAAGTTATGTATTACTCAGAGTTCAAAATATCGCTGAGGAATACTTCCAATTTATTCATATTTCAATTTTTAGTTTATTTGGAGGGATACTGTTAATTTACTTAATTAATATTTTATCAGGATTAATTCCAGTAACTAATTTATTAAGAAGAACACCAGCTGAAATTTTAAGCAAATACGATTTCTAATAAATATAGAGGGATGCAGAAATGCATCCCTTTTAATGATATTTTGTTTCCGTTTGATAATATGGAGACAATAGACTATAATTATAGTAAGTAGTAATTACATGTCAGGCGGGTGAAAAAAATGATTGATCATATCTTTATTAAAAACTATAAAGTATTTGAAAGAGAAAATATTCCCCTTGATAAAAATACATTATTTATAGGGACTAATGCTTCTGGTAAAACTACTATTTTAGAGGCTCTAGACCTATTTTTTAATAATGTTTTTCATTATGAATATGTTAGAAATATTGATGAAGATATCGTTATTGAAATTCATGTGAATGACAAACGATATAGGAAAGTCTATAAGAGTCCTGAGTATAATATTGAATTTAGTAAATGCATTGGAGATATGCAAGATATTAATTATATAAATTATTTATATGTACCTAAAAACATCTATGCACCCAAATTATTAAATGATATCTTGAGTATCAACTTGTCAGTTGATACTACTAATATTGATAAAACTAGAGTATTTAAAGTATTTGATTATTTAGATGGAAAACTTGGTAATAATACATACAACCTATTTAATATTAATACAACTTACCAAATGAATATAAATGATGATGTTAGCTTTACAAGAAGTGAATATACAAAGATAATTTCAAATATTACTTATCAATACACAATTATTGGAATTGATAACTTCGAAGATAATTTTGATTTAGAAGCTTTAAAAGAAATAACTGAATTTTCTTATCAAACAATTTTTACATCTAAACATAAAGATGTAGTTTCGAATTTTGATTATTCTGTGAAAGCATTATATAAAGAAGATATTAAACAAGAATTAGAAACAATCACTAAGTCATTTGAGAAAAACCAGCTTAAGAAGTTATTACTAGTTGAAGGTAAATATGATGTTGCCTGGTTTGAACAAGGATTAAAACTTATTGATGAGTTTAGCAATTATTCTGTTATTCCTTGTGGAGGATATGGAAATATCCAATATGTTAGAAAACAATTAGAAAAAGAAGGATATAAGACAATTACTGTAACTGATGGAGATGTTAAATCTAAAGATTCACTAAAAAGAGAAGTTATTGAGCTATACGCAGATATAGATTATATTAATAGAAGATTTAATACTACTTTTAAAAAAATGCCTTTAAGAAAAAAGGATTTCTTTAAAAGGTTTAATGTGAAAGATGATGTTGTTAAAAAAGTTCTTAGTAGTTGGGCTAAAAAGAATTTAACTCTTGAATCACCATTCGTCCGAGAATTAGATGAATTAATAGAAAATTTTGCAGTTGGAGGTAATTAGATGAAGTATTTCGCAAAATGTAATAACGTATTTAGTAAAAGTGATGTTAAACTAGTAGGTGAAGATGAAGTACTCTATTTCACTATTAAACATGCTAAATTACCAATTATTTCTGGACTTAAAATAATAGATGAGATTGGTGATAAAACCTATAAAGTCAACTATAATCCTCTTAGATTTAAAAAGAGATTTAAGTTACTAGACGCAAATAAAGATCCTGTGATGGCTATTAGTGTAGGTCTTAAGTATTTGCACAGAATTGAATATAATAATAAAATATTCGCTTGCAAAGGGAGTATTTGGAAGATTAGTTATAGGTTATATGATATAGATACAGTAGTAGCTTCAATTAAAGTTATTAAAATAAATAAAGAAAGATTCTTTGAAATAGAACTACAAGATAATAAAAATATTATGATAGCTTTAGCAATGTTGATTGTTGCTCAATCAATTAGAGAAAGACTGTTTATAATTTAAGGAGGAAAATAATGAAGTATTACGTTAAGCAAAAAGTCTTTTCATTTAAAGACAAATTTACTATTAAGGATTATTCGCAAAATGATGTTTACCAAGTGGAAGGAAAATTCATGTCATTAACTAATAAATTACAGTTATTGAATATGGATGGTTCACAAGCATTAAATGCCAAAAAACAGCTATTTAAGCTTTTCCCAGTTTATCATGTATACTCAAATCATGATGAAGAATTAGCTGTAATTAAAAAAAGATTTGCTTTTAAACCTAGATTTGATGTCTATGTAGGTGAAGAAGAATATCAAGTTGAAGGAACATTATTCGCTCATTCTTTTGTTATTAGAAAAGACGACATGGATGTAGCTTCAATTGAGAAAAAAGTCTTCTCATTTGGTGATTCTTATGAAATTGATATTTTAGATGAAACACGAAAAGAATTACTCTTATTTATCGTTATCATTATTGATCAAGTAATCCATGAATCTCAAAAAAAATCAAAATTTAATATTGGATAATTGTTTAATTTGCAATGCAGAAACAACTAAACTAGACGATAAACAGATTAAAGTTACTTATGCAGTTTGCAAAAACTGCGGGTTTATTTACAAGGGTAAGGAACACCATGTTGATAGTGAAGAAGAGTTAAGAATATACTCCCTTCATAACAACTCTTTTGAGAGTGAAGGTTATGTTAAAATCTTTATTAATCTAATTAAAAATTATATTACACCTTTAAAAGTGAAAGGAAAAGTATTAGAGTTCGGGAGTGGTCCTGGACCAGTATTGCTAGATTTATTAAAACTAGAAAACTATGATGTTTATAGTTATGATCCTTACTTCAATAATGAAACAAACTACAAAAACAACAAATATGAATTAATAACTTCAACTGAAGTTGTTGAACACTTTAGCAATCCTCTAAGAGAATTTGAACACTTATCTAATTTATTAGAGCCAAGTGGATATATAGTAATAATGACTAATTTAAGGAATATGGATTTACCTAAGTTTCTAGATTGGTGGTATCGAAGAGATACGACTCACATTTCATTTTATACAATGAAATCTTTGAAAGTTATAGCTTCTAAGTTCAATCTAAAAATTATTAATACTAACAATAAAAATATTATTGTTTTTCAAAAAAAATAAATTAGAGAAAGAGAATGATTTCTCTTTTTTTCTAGGTTATAATTAATTAGGTGATTAAGATGAAAAACATCAGAATAACCGCAAAAGATATTGTTAAATTTATTTATAGCGGTGGAGACTTAACTAGTGAGTTTCAGTCTAATAAGCGCGCCTTAGAAGGAACTGAAGCACACAAGTATCTTCAAAACAAGTACAAGGATACTGACAAAAAAGAAGTTTCTGTTGAAACCCTTTTTGAGTATGAAGATTATAGTTTCTATATCACTGGAAGAATGGATGGACTATTAATAGAAAACAGTAAACTAATCATTGAAGAGATTAAGAGTACTAAGGTTGATTTAGACTTAATGAAAATAGATACAAGACCTGAACACTTAATGCAGGGTAAGATGTATGCATATATGTACATCAAGAAGAATAATTTAAAATCTATTAATTTGAGATTAACTTATATTGCAGTTGAAGGATATGCTACAAAATCCTTCAATAAGAGATTTAATGTCTCTCAGTTAGAGAAGTTCTTCACTAATACTATTGTAGAATATACCAGATGGCTTAAAATATATAACGAACATATAGCTAATAAACTCACTTCAATTGAGGGCCTTAATTTTCCTTTTGAAGAATACCGAGAAGGGCAATACCGTTTTATGGGAGCCGTTTACCAAACACTAATGAAAAAGGATATCCTTTATAGTACTGCGCCTACTGGGATAGGTAAAACAGTGGCTAGTTTATATTCAGCTTTAAAGACAATAAAAGATGAAAAAGAGAAGATATTTTATTTAACTGCGAAAAACGCAGGTAAAAAAATTGTAGTTGATACGGTTAATTTGCTTAAAGATAATGGTCTTATATGTAAGACTGTAGTAATTAACTCAAAAGAAGCGATGTGCTTAATGAATAAGGTTGATTGTGATCCTGAAATTTGTCCTTATGCAAAAGGCTTCTTTAATCGCTTAAAAGAAGCGATTGAAGATATCTTTATTCATAATGATGTATATGATATGAAGTTAATCAAGGATTATGGAGAATATCACACGATTTGCCCACATGAGTTTAGTTTATCAATATCAAACTATTCAGATGTTGTAATTTGTGATTATAACTATGCATTTGATCCTAGAACCCATTTAATTAGATATTTTGATGAAGATTATTATACTCCAAAGCTTTTAATTGATGAGGCCCATAACATGATTGACCGCTCTAGAAATATGTACTCTAGTTCAATCAATAAAGACTCAATTATTAATCTTAGAAAAGCAGCAAATAAAATTAGACCTTCAGTCAAATCAAGGATTAAGAAATTACTTGATTATATTGATAGATTTGTTGATGAGAATGAGATTATAAAGGCTCAGTTTTACTATCAAGATACTCAAGATATTGAACTTCTAAATCTTGTTGAAGGAATCACAAACAAACTTGAAAGAGTTTTATCTGAAAATAAAAAGTTTGCGAGAAGAGACCAAGTATTAGATGGTTATTTTGAATTGCTTCAATTTGTTAGAATTAGTGAATACTACAATGATAACTATAAACATATTGTTGAAGTAATAAATGATAATATAGTTATTACTCTTTCATGCCTTGATGCATCCTATTATATTTTAGATACTATCAAAAGAAGAGCAAGTGGAGTTGTATTATTTAGTGCAACTCTTTCTCCAATAGATTATTACGTTAAGTTAATTACAAATGGAGAAGGTAAGACTATTAGTATCCCTTCTCCATTTAAACAATCTCATTTAGGGTTATTTGTCGATGATTCAACATCTACAAGATATCGAGATCGCATTAGAAGTGTTGATAATATAATTGATGCTATTTACGCTATTGCTGAAACAAGAGTAGGGAATTACATTATCTTCTTCCCTTCTTATGCGTATTTAAATATGGTATTAGAGAAGTTTAATACAGAAGAGTATGAAATGTTAATTCAAACAAGAAATATGTCTTATATTCAAAGAAATAAAATGTTAAGTGAATTTAATAGTGTCTTAGATAAATCTCGTATTGCTTTCTTTGTTCTTGGAGGAAGTTTCGCTGAAGGAATAGATTATATTGGAGATATGTTAAGTGGAGTGTTAATTATCGGAGTTGCAATGCCTCAATTCAATAAATACAATGAGTTATTAAGAAATCATTTTGATAATGAATTTAATGAAGGATTTGATTTTGCTTATACTTACCCAGGAATGAATAAAGTTATTCAGGCCGTTGGAAGAGTTATTAGAACAGATCATGATATAGGTACAGCAATTTTATTTGATGATCGGTATTCACATAATAAATATAAAGACTTATTTCCAAACAATTGGAGTCATTATAAAACAATTGGAAAAGGACAATTCCTACAGTCTTATTTAATAAAATTCTGGGAAAAACAAAAAAACAGGTAAAACGCTTTCGATTGTGTTACAATAATATTTAGGAGTGATTAATATGAATATTTCAAAGCGTTTTGAGTATAAATATCTAATCAGTTATCTTGATTATATGAAAATAATTGAAGTAATTAAGTTAACATATAATCATGATTTACATGGTGAGTTAGATGCATATAACGTTACTAGTATTTATTTAGATGATCTTGTGTTTTCTGGAGCTAGTGATAAAGCTTTTGGGAATCAATTTCATAAGAAATATCGTGTAAGATATTATAATGATATTGATCTTAAGAAGTTAGAACTTAAAGAAAAAACTGGGGACTCTTCAGTGAAATACTCTACTGATATAAATAGTGAAGTATATCAGGGAATACTTAATCAGGATTTAAATATTCTTGAAAAGTATTTTGATGATGATTTAATTAGAAAATTCACATTAGATATGCTAAAAAACTTACTTGCTCCTACATGTTATATTAAGTATCAAAGAGAAGCGTATAATGATGAGACAAACAATTTAAGAATAACATTTGATCATTCACTATGTGGTGAACGTTACAGTGAAGGTAATCCTGAAATTGATTATAAATTAATTAAGGATACAACAATGATTCTTGAAATAAAGTATCAAAACTATTTACCAAGAATTGTTAAAGATTTACTAAAAATTATAAATCCAAATCAAATAGCATATTCCAAATACTTTATGGGATATGACAGCATAGGACTATAGGAGGAATTATTATGTTATTAGCTTCAATATTAGATATATTCAATGAGGATGTAGTTAGTTTATACTCATCTCAAAATGTTTCACTTAGTGCAATAGTATTTAATGTTCTTAGTGTGTTCTTACTAAGTTTAATTATCTTATTTACTTACAAAAAAAGTTATCAAACTACAGTTTACAATCGTAGTTTTGCGATAAGTTTACCAATCTCTGCCATGGTAACAAGCATAATTATTATCTCTGTATCATCAAACATAATTCTATCTTTAGGTATGGTTGGAGCATTATCAATTGTAAGATTCCGTACTGCTTTAAAGAATCCTTTTGATACAGTATTTATGTTCTGGGCTGTTGGTCTTGGAATTACAAGTGGTGCAGGACTTATTCTAGTTGGGCTTATTTCAACAGTAATGATTTCCTTAGCAATATTCTTGCTAATTGCTTTAGAAGTATTTGTATCTTCATATTTCCTCATTATTAGAGCAACAGGTACAGAAGAAGAAAAAGAGATTTTAGAAAAAGTTACAGAAATTTATGGGAAATATACTTTAAGAAATAAAACTGTCAAAGAAAATCAATTAGATTTAACTATCGAGGTTAGAAGTAAAACAAATAAGGATATTGAAATTAACGCAATTAAAGAAATAAAAAGTGTAAAAAGTATTGTTTTATTATCTCATCAAGGAGATTACATTTCAGAATAATGACAAACTTATTAATAAGGAGAATATTTATTCTCTTGTTTGTTGGCACCTCCCTTTTTACACTTGAAGTAGCAACAGAAGAAACCTTATTACTAAACCTTCCATCACATGAAGATGTGATAGAGGGTATTTTAGATAAGCAAAAACAAGAAGAAGAGTTGCTAAAAGATCTCGCAGATACATCAAGAGATCAAGTTCAAGATTATCAAGATTTATTTAATCACTCAGTTAGACATACATTCATAGTTGAGTTTACTCAAATTGAATGGGAGTTACATATCCAAGATATGATTGATTATAATGAGATATGGGGTAATTCACATACTGATTATAGAAGTAATAAATTTCGCAAAGTTGATGTTACTTATATAGCTGATGGAGAAATTATGACTATTGAGAATGTTGGATTTAGAAGTAAAGGTAATATCTATTCTAGACATCTTCCAATTGATGGAGCGGGTAATCCTAGGGCTATGCATTTTATGTTGAAGTTCAATGAAACTTTTGATTTAGAAGAATCAACACTCGCATATAATGATTTAAAAACAAGAGAAGTATTTGATTTAGAACAAATACTATTTAAGTGGAATAATCAAAATGATATTTCATTTTCAAATGAAATATTTGCATTTGAAATGTTTGAAGAAGTGGGGGTTAAATTACCACAAGCAAGTTACACTGAAGTTAGATTAGTAATTGATGGAAAAGTAGAAGATATATCTTTTTATAATATCTTTGAACATGTTGATGAAGAGTTTATTCGTAAGAATTTCCAAGATGTTCCAACTGACAATGTAGGAGATTTATATAAAGGTGTTTGGTCTAGTTCTATGGAACCAATCTATAATTCTAGTCTATATGGTGTAAGAGATTGGGAAACAGGATTTCGTCCACCTTATGGTAAAGAAACTAATACTGACATTGATGATTTCCAAAATTTAATATTATTTACATACGGAATTAATAAATCTGATTCAGATGAAAGACAAGAATTTTATGAGAATAATTTTGATATTGACAATTTCTTAAGAATGACAGCCATGAATGTATTACTTGGTAGTCCTGATGATTATAGAGCCAATACAAATAATTGGTATTTCTATTTTGATGAATCTGACTTCATGACATATATTCCTTTTGATTATGATAATTCTTTAGGATGTGGATGGACAGGTGAACCAGCATTTATTGATTATACTCTGGGTAATGATATTTATGATTGGGGAAGATTTCCTTGGAATAACTTTGGAACTCCTCTAATTGATAATCTATTTGAATACGATGAATATAGAATTATGTATGAAGATTATTTAATGCAGTTTATTGAAGATGGTATTTATTCAACAGAATCATATAGTGAGTTGTTTAATATTGCAAATGAGTTATATGGTGACGACTTTTATATGGAAAATGATAGAGCAAATTATATTAACGCTAAAATAGCAGTTGTTACAGAACAAGTTGAATACTATAGAAACTTAAGAGAATAAGAGTTAGTGTAAATTTGCTAACTCTTATTCTTATGAAAAATAATAAAGAGGTGAAGACATGGAAAAAAATATTAAAGATGCTATGAATGATAGTGTTATTGCAAAAGCTATTTTGATTTATGATATCGATAAATCAAAATTTAAAAGTATTGGCGGATTTGAGAATTTTGTATATGAGTATGAAAAAGATAATATTGAATATATTCTTAGATTTGTTCATAGTACTCATAGAGTATTCAATTTAGTTATTGCTGAAATAGAGTTTATTGATTATCTTTACAACTCAGGAGCGAATGTTTCTAGAGTAGTAAAATCTAGTAATGGTAATGTTTCTGAAAAAATTGATACAGAGAATGAAGAGTATTTCACTGTGACATCTTTTGTTAAAGCTAAAGGTACCTTTGTGAAAATAGAGGATATCAATGAAGCATTCAATTACAAATTTGGGAAAGCAGTAGGGAAACTTCATTTGCTTACAAAAACATTTAATCCTAAATTTAAGAGAAATCATTGGTATGAAGAAGATTTTATTGATATTGGAAGAAGAAATCTAAAGAAGAAAGATCTATACATGATTGATAAAGCAGTTGATTTAATTGAGAAATTAAAGAAATTGCCTATGGATATCAATAGCTATGGATTAATTCATACCGATTTACATTTTGGTAATATATACTATGATGGAGATGACTTCACATTCTTTGATTTTGATGACTCTTCTTATAAACATTTTATTAGTGATATTGCAATAATTATCTTTTATCGTTTTGGACTATCAGGATTTAAAGATTCTGAAAAAGAAGACAAGACTAATGTGTTCTTAAAAGATTTTTGTGAAGGATATTTGTCAATCAATAATCTCGATTATTCGTGGTTTGACCACATTAACGATTTTCTTAAATTAAGAGAACTAATTTTGTACTTTGTAATCCATGCTGCAGGTGAAGAATTGCTAGAATCTAATTTTGGAAAAAGATATATTGGGTTTTATGAAGATAGGATTAAAAATGATGTACCTTTCTTTGATTATAAGAAGGCAATTAATCAAAAATAATAAATTTTAAAAATGTTTTAAAAAGAAAAAAAGGAAGAAATAGTAAATATTATTGAATTAAAATGGTATTATTAAAGTATAAAAGCTACAAATAGTAAAATACAGATGTTTTTTTTGATAAGGAGAATAACTATATGAAAGTATTCGCAGCTCATGAGAAAATTCAAGATTTCTTAATAAGCAATCCAGTTGAAGGGATTACTATTGTTAGTGATCCTAGAAAATGCCATTACTTAATTAGTGGTAAATACTCTCAAACACAATATAACCCTCAATTAAGAGGCGTTATAATTCCTTATACTGGGCATAATGGAATAGATTTAAAAGCAATGAGAGATAAAGAACTAAGTTTGTTTATAATAACTTCTAGATCTCGTTACGTTGCTGAAAAGGCTGTTACACTTACATTATCATTATTAGGTAATACAATAAATTATCATTCATTATTAAAAGAAGGAAATTGGTCTTCTAGAAATTCAGATAAAAGAACTCCTTGGGTAAGTATTCAAGGATTATCTATTGGTTTATTCGGATATGGAAGAATTGGAGAGAAGACTCATAAGATGTTAAAAGGCTTTGGTTGTGACTTTTATACCATTGATCGTAATAAAGAATATCCAAAAGACATCTTTTTAGTAAAAAACCTTACTAATTTAGTACAAGTTAGTGATATAATAATCATTGCTGCTCCTTTGAATACAACAACTGAAGAGGTTTTCAATGAAAGATTGTTGTCAAGAATGAAGAATAAGTATCTAATAAATGTTGGAAGAGGAAACATTATTGACGAAAAGAGTTTATATCATGCATTAATAAATTCAACATTAAAAGGATTTGCTGCAGATGTGTGGTTTAACTATCCAAAAGGAAAAGAAAAAATGCTTCCTTCTACTTATGCAATATATGAACTTGATAATGTAGTTTTATCAAATCATTCAGGAGGATTTACTACCAATACGAATAAAGAAGTAAATAAAGCAATAATTGAATTGTTGATAAAATTACGAGACGGTAATTTTGATGAACAAATAGACTTACAAAAATTAATTTGAGGTGGATTATGAAAAAGACATTATTAGTACTACTATTATTATTAATATCATTTGGGTTATACGGTTGTGAAAAAGAGGAAGTTATTGATGATACATTTGTTATTGACGTTCCAGATGAAGTATTTATAAATATTCAAAATTTACCATATATAGAACATTTAAACTTAAATAACCCTGAGGTTACCATTACTGTTAAAGAAATGGGAGATATTGTTATCCAATTATTCCCATTAGTTGCACCTAATACAGTAAATAACTTTATAGCTTATATCCAAAGAGAAGATTATACAGACAATGAATTTCATCGTGTTGTTAATGAATTTATGATTCAAGCTGGAAAACTTGATGATCCTTCATGTACTATTTCTGGAGAGATGACAAGTAATTCATTTACTAACGATTTAGAACATGATCGAGGAGTTCTTTCAATGGCGAGAATTGGTGGAAATTATGATTCTCAATCATCACAATTTTTTATCATGCATCAAAAAGCTAATTTCTTAGATGGTGAATATACTGCCTTTGGTGGAGTAACATCTGGATTTAATATTTTAGATTATATTGCTA
Organism: Candidatus Izemoplasma sp.; assembly: GCA_029939945.1. Lineage (GTDB taxonomy): Bacteria > Bacillota_I > Bacilli_A > Izemoplasmatales > Izemoplasmataceae > JAFGXW01. The sequence goes on from JAOZRX010000004.1 coordinate 26,513, forward strand.
GTTTAGAAGCTGTTGAACTTATTGATGGAACTGAAAGAGGAACAGAATTACCGATAATTCCAATATATATTGAGAGTATCACGGTAGACTTAAAAGGATACACTTATGAAAGTCCTATTTGTCTAGACTAAAAATATTAATAAAATTATTGACAATAAACAATAAATTATATAAAATTCTTGTAATAGAAAAATCTGTGAATAGAAGTAGTAAGTAAGCAGTTATATTTTAAGAGAGCTAGTGTTTGGTGAAAACTAGTAATATAATAATTACTGAATGGATCTATGAGAGAATATCTGAAATTATAGTAGGATATTACGGGAGCTCCCGTTATAGAGCTAGGATATGATAGTATCTAAATAAGGGTTCTTTTAGAAGAACCAAATATGAGGTGGCAACGCGTTAATAACGCCCTCTACACATTTGTGTAGAGGGCGTTTTTTATACTTAAAGGAGGAATGAAATATGGGTATATGAAGAGTCGTGATATATTACATTTAAAATAAAAAAGCTAAAAAGGAGAAATTAAAATGGAAAATGAATTCGGAAGATTTGGTGGACAATTTGTCCCTGGAGTAGTAATAGAAGCACTTAACGAATTAGAAACTGCATTTAATGAAGCAATAGAAGATCCTGTCTTTATCGAGGAATTCAAATATTATTTGAAGAATTTTGTTGGAAGACCTAGTCCAATATATTACGCTGAACAACTATCAAAAAAACTAGGGGGAGCTAAAATATATTTAAAAAGGGAAGATTTAAACCACACAGGAGCTCATAAAATTAATAACACTGTTGGGCAAATATTACTTGCAAGAAGAATGGGCAAAAAGAAAGTGATAGCTGAAACAGGAGCAGGACAACATGGAGTAGCGACGGCTACAACTGCAGCTATGTTTGGAATGGATTGTGAAATCTTTCAAGGTAAAATTGATATGGAAAGACAAAAGCTAAATGTCTTCAGAATGGAAATACTTGGAGCGAAAGTTACTGGAGTAGAAACTGGAACTAAAACACTCGCAGATGCTGTTGATTATGCAATCGGGAAATGGGTAGAAAGAATTGATGATACATTCTACTTGTTAGGTAGTGCAGTAGGACCTCATCCTTATCCCACAATTGTTAAGTACTTTCAAAGGATTATTGGTGAAGAAGCAATAAAACAAATGGATGAACAAGCACATAAGTTACCTGATTATTTAGTAGCTTGCGTAGGTGGAGGAAGTAATGCGATTGGTTTATTCACAGAATTTATACCTCACGAAGAAGTAAAAATTATTGGTGTAGAAGCAGCAGGGAAAGGACTCCATACAAAAGATCATGCAGCAACACTTACTTTAGGTAAAGAAGGAATAATCCATGGAATGAATACTAAAGTAATATTAGATGAAGAAGGAAGTATTAGTCCTGTCTACTCAATGTCTGCTGGATTAGATTATCCAGGAGTAGGACCAGAACATGCTTATCTCCAAGATATCAAAAGAGCAACTTACGAGGCAGTAACAGATAAAGAAGCAGTAGATGCATTTTTAGCATTATCTCATTTAGAGGGAATAATACCTGCAATTGAGAGTTCACACGCAGTAGCTTATGCAATGAAACTTGCTCCTACACTTGATAAAGATACAATTATATTAGTTAATTTATCAGGTAGAGGAGATAAAGATGTAGAAGCAATTAAGAAATATCTAGGGAATTCAGAAGTTTAGAAGTATCATAAATAGTAATTTAGTGTCATACAAAAAAAGCAATAAATAGGTAGATTGGAATAAATATTCCAATCTACTTGTTTTATGATATAATTATTTTAGGTGATTTCCGTGAAAAAATATGACGAAAGAAATACATTGTTTTCAAGAGTATCTCTTGTTAAAGGGAGTAAAGAATATATTGAGTTCTATAAAAAAAATCCTGAATTCAAAGATTTAGATGATCTTCATAGAGGAATATCTTTTAGAGGAAATATAAAAAAAGAAGACAACTTTAAAGAGTTGTTTTTCCCCTTGATAACTAATAATAAAATGTTTATTAAATCACTTCATGAAATATCTGAAAATTTCGAAGTAAGAGAGAAAGTACAGATTGATAAGTCATTCTCTAAGAATATTAAAGAAATCACTAAGTATTATGGAGCAACCGATGTTGGAATTGTAAAACTTGATGAGCACTCATATTACTCTCATTTTGGAGGATTAAGTGATTATTTAGGAATTGATAACTATAATAATATCATTAAAGACAGGTATAAAACAGCAATTGTATATACTATTTTAATGGATAAAGAAATGATAAATAGAGCGCCTCACTTTGAAGAATTAATGGCTACTGAAGAAGCATATTTAAAAGTAGCGCAAGTAGGAGCGAGATTGTGTGTATATTTGAAATCCTTAGGTTATGATTCTTTTTCTAATAACTCTGAAATATATTTAGCACCATTAGTTCCTCTTGCGTATGACGCAGGACTGGGAGAAATTGGAATGAGTAATCATTTAGTAACTCTTGAACATGGAGATAATGTAAGACTTGGAGCAGTATTTACTAATTTAGAATTAGATATTGATAAACCAATTGATTTTGGTCTAAAAGAGTTTTGTAAGTACTGTGCTCTTTGTTTGATTAACTGTCCAGCAAATGCAATTAGTCATAAAGAAAGAATTGTTAACGGAAGACAGTTTTATAAATTTAGAGATGACCTTTGTTACGGGCTTTGGACTAAATCAGGAACTGATTGTGGTATTTGTATTCAAAGCTGTCCCTTTACTCAAGGTGTAGATTTTGATAAGGTTAAGAGGATGAAAGATAACCCTGAGTTAATGGAAGAAATGGTAAAAGATCATATTAAAAAATATACAAGAAGAAAATATACAAAAGACGATTTAGACATTGTTAAACTAGAAGGTGATGAGTAATGATTGAAATTGATATTCATGGATATACCGAATATGATGCCTTAAAAGTATTAGAGAAATTTATCGTAAATTGTGATAAGAATGAAAAACAAATCCTTGTGATTCATGGATATCACTCAGGTAGTAAATTAAAAGAAATGGTAAGAAGTTCAATTAAATTAAGAAGTAAAAGAATAAGAAATAGAAGACCCACAATGAATCAAGGGGAAACTGTTTTAGAATTATATTAATAGAGGTGAGATAAATGAAAAAACCAACACCAATGTATTTATTTGTTGTAATAACTTCATTGTTTATCGCAGGATTTGCTTTATTTATTATATCTGTTGCATTTGATACATTCTTTGTAATGGCTCCAATAGTATTTATTATAATTATTGGTACTTTCTTTATGTATATAGCCAAAAGACTAAATACTGGACAGTTCGCAGAGCGACTCCAAAGAAGAGTAATTTGCTATAACTGTAAAGAAGAGATTCCTTCAGGAACAGAGTATTGCCCTGAATGTGGTGCCAATCTTTTTGAACAATTAGAGTGTGACTATTGTGGACACATGAATCCAATGGACGCAACTGAATGTCAAAACTGTCAAGCAAATCTTAGGTAGGTGATTTTTTGGATAAGAAAAAAATAGCTATATTCATTACTTTAATCATCTTAATAATTAGTCAAAGTTTAATGTTGTATGGTGGTGACAAACTAGAAGAATTTAATAAGTTTTTAGCTGTTATTACTGCAATGGCAGGAATAGTCTTGATACTATTAGTTTTTTTAGGACGAGAAAAAAACAAACAATTACTCAAGAGAGACTTATCAGAATTTGATTTTTCAGATGAAAAGAAAATAACTGTTAAAGTATGTAATGTATGTCATACTGAAAATACCCTAAATTCTAAATCATGTAAAAAATGTGGAAGTAGTTTATCTAATATAGTTTGTCCTATTTGCATGACTGTAAATCCCTATGATCAAAAATATTGCAGTAATTGTGAAACAATTTTACAAAATGTTAAGAGGCATGAATGAACAATTATAAGTTGTCAATTTATGGAGGATTTATTATTTCAATTATAGGGATGTTATTAACTGTATTATCGTATTTAAGAAACTCATTTGCATTCTTGTTACTTGGTTCCTTCTTAATAGTTGCTGGAATCTTAGTTGTGGTAATAATAATGTCTTTAAATCTATTTGTTAAAGATAAACAACTTGAGATAGAAAAATTAAAAGAAATGGGATTAACGATTGTAGTATGTAAAGAGTGTTTAAAAGAAAATGTACTAGAGGATCAATATTGTATATATTGTGGAGAAAGCTTAGGTAGTGATGAAAATGAATTACAAGAAGAACATAAAACTTGATTACTTACATACACTTGTAAGAAATATAAATTTAACACACGGTATTTGGTTACTGTTTTTAGCATATAAAGGCTTTAGTCTGTTTCAAATAGGGATATTTGAAACAGTTTTTCATATAACAAGTTTAACAATGGAAGTTCCTACAGGTATGATTGCTGATATACTTGGAAGAAAGTTTAGTCGAATATTAGGTATTTTATCATATATAATTTATTTATTAATCATGATATTCTCAGCTAACTTTGTTGTAATTATTATTGGTTTTATTTTCTGTGGATTAGGATTTACCTTGGAATCTGGAAGTGGAGAAGCACTAGTTTATGATTCATTGATATTAATGAAAAAAGAAGATACATATATTAAGGTGAACGGTAATAAAGAGGTAATATATCAAATTGGTTCTGGGATTGGATTATTAGTTGGTGGATATATTGCAGTTACCAATTTCAATTTAACGTTTGAACTAACTATACTATTTTATCTTATTGCTTTAGCAGTTATTTCTATGATGAAGGAAACTCCAATGAAAGAGAAACCTTCTAGGAAATCATTTAAAGAAACACTATATGAACATTATGTTAAAAGTACTAAGGTAGTTTTCAAAAATAAAAGGTTATTATATTTGATAATAATTGGTGCAGTAGTAGCTGCTCCAATTACTTCAATCTTTTTCTATTTTCAAAATTATTTATTTAAACTCGGTTATACAGCTTTTACTATCGGAATATTACTTGCTCTTCATAGTCTTTTTGCTGCATTTGGTGGAATTATGGCTTATAAACTTGAGAAGAAATATAGAGAGAGGAAAATATTATATTTTATTCCTTTATTTATGTTGATTTCTTTTTGGTTAGTTTTAGTAGATGAAATCATTTTTGTACCATTTGTCTTATTAGGATTTTTTGATAGTATTTTCTATGTCGTCCTTCTTGACTATATTAATAAACTAACACCATCTGAAACACGAGCAACAGTACTTAGTTTTAGCGGATTAGCTTTTAGTATTGTAATGATTCTTGTATTCCCTATTATAGGGCTCTTAGGAGACTATTACGGTCTAAAATTTAGCTTTTTAATACTTGCAATTATTGTTACTATCATCTATTTGTTCTTGCTTAGAGTATTAAGTAAGGATCATTTGAGTACTGAATAATAAATCATTGAGAATTAAAGAATTTTTGATATAATTATAAATGATAAGAGTAATTTTATAGGAGGAAAACTAATGAAAGCAATAATCTATTTTTCTTTAAGTAAAAAAAAGAATTCTAAAAGAATTGCAAAGGAAATTCAGGGAGACCATTTTGAGATTGAAAACTTAGGTAAGAAAATAAAATTTGCCCCATTTCAAATGTTTTACTATGGATATCTAATGGCAACAAAAAAACCTTTAGAGTTTAATTCTCCAAAGATTGATTTTGACAAATATGATGAAGTGGTTCTCATTTCTCCAGTTTGGGGAGGAAAAGTTAATATTTTTATGAAGCAATACTTAGATGAAAATATATTTAAAAATAAGAAGGTAACAATTATAGGAACATGTATGGGAAATAATAAAAAATATTTTGAGAGTTTTGATACTGTGATTGATAAATCAAACAAAGTGATAGAACATAAGTTATATACAAAAAGATCTATGATTTACGAGAAAAAGGTGTAGACATGTATAAAATACTAGAAAAGAAGGTATTAAATATAGATGTTGATTTAATGGTTGTTGAAGCTCCTTTAGTAGCTAGAAACGCATTACCTGGACATTTTATTATCTTAAGAGTTGACGAATTAGGTGAAAGAATCCCTTTGACAATAGTAGATATAGATGGACAAAACGTTTCTATTATTTATCAAAAATTAGGGTATTCAACAAGTTTATTAGGTGAACTAAAAGTTGGCGATGAAATTCTAGATTTTGTTGGACCACTTGGTAAACCAGCTCATATTCATGATGTTAAAACTGTTTTAGGTATTGCTGGTGGAGTTGGGGCTGCACCATTATTACCTCAATTAAAAGAATATGCTGCAAGAGGAATAAAAGTTGATTTAGTAATTGGAGCAAGAAACAAAGATTACATCATTCTTTTAGACAAATATGAAGAAATTTGTGAAAACATTTATATCGCAACAGATGATGGCTCATTAGGAACTAAAGGTTTTGTAACTACTGTTTTAACAGAGTTATATAAGACTAAAAAATATGATCAAACAATCGCTATTGGACCATTAGTAATGATGAAGTTTGTTGTAGCTATGAATAAGAAATATAATGTACCAACAGATGTTTCATTAAATCCAATTATGATTGATGGTACGGGAATGTGTGGAAACTGCCGAGTAACAATTGATGGTAAAACATTCTTTGCATGTATTGATGGACCAGACTTCCCTGGTGAGGGAGTAGATTTTGATGAACTAATTGCACGTCAAGATTATTATAGTGAAGAAGAACACATATGTAATTTGAAGTTGGTGAAAAAATGAAAGGTCCAAGAACAGTAATGCCCGTATTAGATGCGGTAGTTAGAAGAACAAACTTTGATGAAGTAGCTTGCGGATATACATTAGAAGACGCACAATTAGAAGCATCAAGATGTTTGGATTGTAAAAATCCACGTTGTATAGCAGCTTGCCCTGTAGCTATTAATATACCTAAATTTATAGGTGAATTAATTGAAGGAAATTTAGATCAAGCTTATTTCACAATCTATGACGACAATGTACTTCCATCAATTTGTGGTAGAGTATGTCCTCAAGAAAAACAATGTGAAGGTGCTTGTATTGTTGGTATCAAAGGTGAACCAGTTTCTATTGGAGCACTTGAAAGATTCCTCGGAGATTATTCACTAGAAAATGATGTATTAGAAAAAAGAACAATTATTGATAACGGTATCAAAGTAGGTATTGTAGGAAGTGGTCCTGCAGGACTTGCTAATGCAGCTGAAATGAGAAAAAAAGGATATTCAGTTGATATCTTTGAAGCACTACATGACTTTGGTGGAGTACTAAAATATGGAATACCTGATTTTAGATTACCTAAAGATATCGTAACAACTGAAGTTAATAGATTAAAAGATATGGGAGTAAAATTTCATAAGAATGTAGTAATAGGAAAATCTATTACTATCGATCAATTATTAAATGAAGAAGGGTATCAATCTTTATTCTTAGGTAGTGGAGCTGGACTTCCTAGTCCTTTAGGAGTACCTGGTGAAAACTTAAGTGGAATCTATTATGCTAATGAGTTTTTAACAAGAGTAAATCTAATGAAATCTCATAAATTCCCTGAATCAGCTACTCCCGTAAAAATTGGCCAAAGAGTCGCAGTAGTTGGTGGAGGAAATGTCGCAATGGATGCTGCAAGAACTGCTAAAAGATTAGGAGCTAAAGAAGTCTTTATTCTTTATCGTCGTGATATGGAAAGTTTACCTGCAAGACTTGAAGAAATCCATCATGCTATTGAAGAAGATATTGATTTTAGATTAACATTAAATCCAGTTGAATTCATCGGTGAGAATTATCGTCTTAAACAAGTTAGATGTGAAATTATGGAACTTGGAGAAAGAGATAAGTCGGGTCGTAGAAGACCAATGCCTACAGGAACATATAAGACATTTGAAATTGATTCTTGTGTTATTTCAATTGGACAAAAACCTAACCCAATACTTAAAGAATCAGAAGCTGATTTAGAAGTGGATAAATGGGGAAGAATTGTTACTGATAATCATCAAACATCAATCCCTGGAGTATTTGCTGGTGGAGATGTAGTAAGCGGTGCTGCAACTGTAATTCTTGCAATGGGTGCAGGAAAAGACGCAAGTGTCGAAATGGATAAATATATTAAATCAAAGCAAAGTGAATAACTTTGCTTTTTTGTTTGACATTTAAGTATAAAAAGTGTAGACTTTCTAATATAATGCTTTGATATTCAAAATAAATTTTTACGGAGGAAAAAATGTCGAAAATCGGATTAATGGTTTGTGGAAATTCAGGAATTGATTATATTGAACACAAGTATGATATCGTAGTTATTAGATCAATATTATTTATGGGAAAAGAAGAATATACTGATTATGTAGATATTACAGCAGAAGAATTTTATGATAGATTAGAAAAAAATCCATCATTAACTCCTTCAACAGCGCAGGCTGCAACAGGTGTTATTTTAGAACAATATGAAGAAATGAGAGATAGAGGATTTGATGAAATCTTAGTTGTTACTGTTTCAGCTAAGTTGAGTGGGACATATGAAGGTTGTATGTTAGCTGCTAATATGATTGAGAATTGTAAAATTACTGTTTATGATTCTAAAAGTGTTGGATATCCTGAATCAAAAATGATTCTTGAAGCTGCTAAAATGGTTGAAGATAATAAAAATATGGAAGAAATATTAGAACATCTTGACTTTATTAGAGCCAATCATGTATTTTGGTTTAGTGTAGATACATTGAGATATTTAGTTAAAAATGGTAGACTAAGTGGAGCAAGTGGTTTTGTTGGAAGTTTGCTTAAAATAAAACCAATGCTAGGATTAACCAAAGAAGGTAAAATTGAGTCACTTGAAAAAATAAGAACTACTGCAAAAGCATCAGCTAGAGTTATTGAAGTGTTCTTAGAAGATGCAAAAGGTAAAGATATTGAACCATTCATGATTCATGCAAATGCAATGGAAAGAGTTAATCTTATTAGAGATGAAATATTAAAAGCAAGACCTGATTTAGGCGAAATTAAAGCTTATCCATTAACACCTGTTGTAGGAGCTCATGCTGGTCCTGGAACTGTATGTGTTGGATATATATTAAAAAAATAAATAAGGGGTGATTAAATGAAATCTGCAAAGAAAAAAATCAATGAACTTTTAGTAGAAGTATTTAACCACATATTAAGTATTGAAGGGCAGACTCTTCGTAATAGAGGGATTAAACTCTCTATGAATGAAGTACATGTTTTAGAAGCAATAATGAAAACATCTGCACCAACAATGACTAATATTGCAAGAAGATTAAGAATTACTGTTGGAACGTTAACAACTTCAACTAATCGTTTAGTAGAAAAGGGATATACTACAAGACATCGTGAAGAAGAAGATAAAAGAAAAGTAATTGTATCATTAACAGATAAAGCTATCGAGGTATTAAAGATTCATGATCAATTTCATGAAGAAATGCTTGATGCAATGTTTGATGATATGAAACTAGACGAAGATGAATTACTACTTCAATCACTTGAAAATTTGAGTGAATATTTCAAAAAGAAATATTAATTTCAAAAATAAAATGCCTTTACTTTAAACACTATTTTTGTTAAAATTATAACAAGATATTGTTTATAAGGAGGTGTTTTTTTTATGATTAATTCTGATATTATTAGAGGTCATCTTGAAAGTGTAATTTTGAAGTTAATAATTGAAAAAGATATGTATGGCTACGAAATATCTAATTGTATAACCGAACGGACAGAAAACAGTTTTAAAATAAAAGAAGCTACTTTGTATTCAATTGTTTCTAGATTGCAAAAAAAAGATCTTATCGAATCATATATTGGGGAAAAATCTCATGGAGGGAAACGAAGATATTATAAAATTACATTATTAGGTAGTGCATATTATAAAGCGAAATTATTAGAGTGGAAAGAATTAAAGAATACACTAGAAACTCTCTTGGAGGATAAATCATGAAAAAAATAGAAAATTTCATTAAACATACATTTAAAGATATCCCTAAAGAGGGAAAAAGCGAAATCATTAAGACGGTTACTGAGTCATTAATTGAGAAAGTTGAAGACTTAATGGAAAAAGGGTTATCAGAACAAGAATCTATCGATAAAGCAGTTATCGAGTTTGGGACTATTGAAGACTTCTTTGATAACACCGCGAAAGAAGAAAAAAAGAAGAAGAGAATTAAAACATTAAATCATTATCGAAACGATCTGTTATTTAGTGTTGTTGGTAGCATCATAATAGTTTCAATAATACTATTTATTAATCTGAATTACGCACCTACAACACTATGGTTTGTAATTCCATCAGTAGCTATTATTTTTTGGCCTTTATCAATTTTATATAACTTGTTAAATAAAAGAGAAAGTAGAAAGGGAGAAAAAGATGAATAAAATCGCTGTTATTTCTACAAGCACTAGTTGTTTAGATTACTTGGATCTTAAAAATGAAAATCTGAGAATATTGAGAATGAAAATTGTTATGGGAGATGAAGAGTATAATGATTTCATTGAAATGAATGCAGATACTTTTTATAAAAGACTAAAAGATGATAAATCTTTAGTTCCATCATCTTCAATGCCATCAATTGGCGAATACTTAGAAATGCTAAAATCACTTGAAAAAGAAGGTTATGAAGAAGTAATAGTACTTACAATATCTTCTAAACTTAGTGGAACTTTCGAAGTATGTCAAATGGGTAAAAATCAATATGAAGGAAAACTAAAAATTCACGTTTTAGATACTCTTAACGCAGCGATTGCTGAAGGATATCTTAGTATGGAAGCTTTAAGATTAATAGATGAGGGAAAAACTGCTTTAGAAGTAATTTCTTTCTTAGAAAAAATAAGAACAAATAGAAAACAATTCTTTATGGTTGATAATTTAAGATTATTTGTAGCAAACGGAAGATTAAGCGGAGCTAGTGGGTTTATTGGAAGTATGTTCAAAATTAAACCAATCTTACAAGTAAACGATGAAGGAAAAATTGTGTCATTTGAAAAAATAAGAACTACAAGAAAATCTTTAGCTAGAATGGTAGAATTAATCTTAGAAGATTTGAAAGACATAAAAGACTTTGTTCTTCTATATGATACATCTGATAATATTGAGGGAATTGAATTTGTAAAATCAGAAATCAACAAGGTTTATCCTGATGTTAAAGTTATTGAGGCTCCATTAACACCTGTAGTAGGTTGTCACACAGGACCTGGTGCTGTTGGTATTGCTTATTTTGTATTATCGTGAACACTCCCACCACTTAATTGAATAAATCAATTTGAAGAGGGAGTTTTCTTAAACGTAGCTGATAAAAAGACGTTATTTTAACGTCTTTTTTTTACTAGATTATTTGCTTAAATAATTTTTAAATGTTACAATTATTTAGGTAAAATCAAATATATAAAGGTGATTATATGAATACTAAAAGATTAATTACATTAAGTCTATTCTTATCAATGGCAATCGTATTAAGTATTGTCGAATCATTTATTCCTTCGTTTTCAATTCCAGGTGCTAAACTTGGACTTGCTAATATTATGACACTTGTAGTATTAAACATATATGGAGAAAGAGACGCATTTCTAATAGTAATCCTAAGAATTGTTTTAGTAGGACTACTAAGAGGAATCACAATCGGTTTCTTCTTAAGTTTATCAGGTGGAATTTTTGCTTTTCTGTTAATGGTGATATTTAAAAGATTAAAAATATTCAGCATTGTTAGTGTTAGTGTGATGGGATCTTTAGGTCATTCAGTCGGACAAATTATAGCTGCAATAATTATCTTAAGTACTCCACAACTTGTTTACTACTTTCCGTTTATCTTCTTAATAGCGATTCCAACTGGGGTTTTCACAGGACTAGTTGCTAAAAGATTTACTGAAATATCAAAACGGGCTATCTCAATATAAAAAAGTGAAATTCAATTGAATTTCACTTTTTGTTTACTCGTAAGTATTGTGCAAATATAGTTCCTCAAAGTTTTCACTATAATATAGGGTACCATCAATTCCGTACCATATACCTTCGAGTCCTTCAATTCCGTCTATAAATTCTATTCCATCTTCAATAGTCATTAAGAATATAGCAGTTGAATATAAATCAGCTAATGCAGGATCAGAATAAATAATGCTAATGCTACGTGAGTTTCTTTCAGGCATCAAGGTTTCATTATGAATTATGTGATGATACAACTTATCTTCAACTTTATAATATTGTTGGTAATCACCACTTGTTACTAATTGATCTCCATCACCTAAATATACTGTCGCGTAATACGGTAGAGTATATGTTGGATCTGTAATTGCAAGTAAGAATAATCCACTTTCTCTAGTTGGGTGCGTACCACCTATTGATATATTTGATTCTCCATTATTTAGTAAGAATCCGTTTAGATTTAGCGAATCTAAATATTCGATAATTTTACCAGAAATAAATCCTTTTGATACTCCTCCTAGATCAATACTCATACCTTCAGACATAGTGATTGTAATATTTTCACTATCTAGAATAATCTCGTCTGGATTAGTAAATAGCGAAGCAGCAACTAAGTCATTCATCTCAGGAACAGCACAGTTACTGTTTAATAAGCAATCTTCACGGTAATCATGCCATATTTGTAAAACAGGTCCTAGTGCTAAATTAAATAGGTTATTAACCTCTAATTGATTATCTAGAGTAAAATCTATTAACTCAAATAACTCAGGTAAGATAACATGCGTCGCTGTTGGATCATCATTAATAGTTTTAATATTTATATACCCTTCATAAGTATCATATTTATCACTAATTTGATGATATAGAGCGATGATGTCTTCAACTTCATTGAATACATCATACGAATTTATAAGTTCATTTTTATCAAAATATATTTTTAAGGTTACTGTTGTGTGTAAATAAGTAGACCAATTTCGATAACATTCAATTAAATCTGTATCTTCAACTACTGAGCAACTTTCATTTGCATATAGTATAGTAACTGTCTTTTCAAGTTCAGTTGTTACATTTAAATATTCAAGAGTATAAACTACTGAGTAAACTCCAGGAGTATCAGTATCAACTGGATCAACAACTGACACATATTCGTTAATATCTACACCATCGTCTTTTGCGATGAATCCAAAATCAGTATAATCATTTCCTTCAATAACGAATACTTCAGTGTCGCCTATAATAGCAAAAATAACATTATCATATATTGGATCAATATCATCATCTTTATTACAACCAACTAATGATAGGCTTAGAAGAAGTAGTAATATTAAGCTAAGTATTTTCTTCATAATTTTCTTCCTTTCGTTATAAGAATAATGTTCAATAACATTATAGAAGAACAAAAGTTGATAAATCAACCCTTCAAACGTCACTTATCCAAACAGATAAGTTCGTTTTGGTGTGTTCCAACCTCTATTCCCTATCCTTTCGGCATCGGGATTACCTTTTTTTAATATATTTAACGAAGCGTTTAAATCTGCGTTTATACTAATTCCATCTTTGCTTTTATATAAACCACGTTTAATTCTTCTGCCACTAAATATATGCTTCTTATAATCAAACTCTGGTATTTCATCATTATCAATATAACTCGCTTTTGATGTATATGATTCATTAATAATTAATACTTCAATATCTAGTGATTTTGCTAAATAGGTGATTCTATCTCGAAGTCTAGCTAATGGGATTGATCTAGCCATTTGATTATATTGGCTTGATAGATTAATATCTTTAAATCCTTCGTTATATCCTATTATAACACTTCCTACATGATTATCAATCGCATGATTGATAATCATTCTAGCTGCTTTGTTTATACCATAATCCATCTGACTATTTCTTTTAATTAGCAGTCTAATCATCTGTTTTGTTAGAACTTTTTGATTTGGTCTCTTACTTGATAATGTAGCCATCCTTTTATGGTGCCACTGATTCATGCTCTTTAATTTTAGTCCATCAAGTAATAAATGATTATTGTTTGTTAAAGCGCAATATGCTAAATTATTAAAGCCTAAATCAATTGCCATTGTTTCTATTTTATTATTCACTTGTTCTAATACTTCATTATTATCATCCAAATATGTATGAATCACTTCAATGTATTGGCCATCAAATTTTGATTTGATGGTAATTTCTTTGATTTGTTTTTTTATGATACATTTTGGTGTATTAATTCTAATATTTAGTTGATTTATGGTATCAAGCTTTTCTATTAATCTATCTTGTTTCTTTGTGACTATAAGGAACTTTGATATGCTTTTTATAAAATTTCCTCTTGGCAAGATGTAATAGTTATCATTTGGTTTATAGACCATTCGATCTATTAACGAATAGTATCCTAATTTATCTAGATATCTAGGCAATCTTATTTTTTGATTGGCCTTTACTTTTAAAGATCCAAAGAATGACTTCATTGCTTCATCTACTTTTTTGATAACTGTTTGTCCTAGTGTTGTATTTAATATTCGATAATTCTCACTTGTGTTTTTGAGTAAATGATAGTTTTCTTGATATGTTAAGTATTCTCTTGTCTTAAAAAAGTGTTGTCTAACGTTATATAAGGCCTCGTTATACAGATTTTTAGATGCTCTCATCAGACATCTTAGAAACTCATTTTCATTTTCATTTAAATACAATCTTGTTTTCAGTGCTTTATACGCCATGTTTTCCCTCCTTCCATTAAAAAATGCTGTACCAAAAGATAACTTTCTTTGTATGATTAGGTTCACAAGTAATATTCTCGGCACAACGTTATATTATTAATCATTTGTTACTTATATTGTACCACGTTTTCCATAGTTTATGTGTATTTCTTTTGAAAATATTATTTTAATAATTCTGCACATTTAGAATTTCCTAGTATATAAAAAAACTGGCTAAGCCAGTTTTTTAATTATTTTTTTCTTCGTGATATTCAAGCAATGATTTCATTACTCTTATCATATTGTTTGTTGAAACACTGCTTCCAGCATATCCATCAATTAAATCTTGTTCATCAATATTGGTAGTATTTTGAATTCCGTAATATTCATCATTTTTGAATACTGAAATTCCTTCTAAATCAGTCAGAGATTTCCCTATTAACCAAGGAATAAATTCATCTTCGAAATTCTCTAAAGTTTTACCTGCAGGTGTTGGGCTACTATCTCCCCACATTCCTGCTGTATAATGATGAGTGCTATCTTCATTAAAGGAAATTACTCTAATATCGTTTGTATAAAGATTGATTTCTACGTAAGCTAGTTGCCAATAGTTTACATCAGGGTTACGACAAGTACATGATAAGTAAGCAATTTGATATCTCACATAGTCTCTAAGTGGCCATTCTAGTAAGATAAAAGCATTTTTATCAGTTACATCCCCATGCCCGTTAATATGCTTGTATTGTATAGCGTTTTGGACAACAGTTCCATCTATTTCCACTGGTTCAGGACATTCTTCACAAACTATATCTTCACAATCATCATTTGGGTCAGGAACTTCACAATCGTCTCCAACACAAGGTGGGTCTTCATTAACTTCCTCTTCAGTCAAAATACATTCAGCTCCGATACAAACATCTTCACAAGCTGTTAAGGTAAATACAAATAAGAATAGTGCCATTACAAGTAATATTTTTTTCATAAAAATCTCCTCCTGTTTTCCTATAAATCACCATATATAATTATAAAATATTAAGTTTGAAAAAGCAACTATATTTTCAAGTTATTTATGAAGGAATTAAGGTCTCTATTAGTTCAATAATACTCTCATCAATTTCCCAAGTTAATCCAGAAATATTATTGTAACCTAAATCACCATCATAAATTAAGGAATCATAGAGTTCATTCATTGTTACCATATCAAATAAAATGTAATCCTCAATAATGGTCAATTGAGCATTATAATCTATACTATCACTATAATTTGGTGATCTATAAGATACATTAGACGAATCAATTATATCAAATCTAATATCAATAATTTTTCTTCCTAAATCAAATTCTCCAAAAACATAATATAAAGTATCTGTATCTTCATCTAAATACTTACTATAGAAAGTATCCCCTATAGCAAACTCTCCATCGCCATATATCATGTATTCACCAGCGTACTCATAAAACCCACCAAGAATAAAGACTCTCTCATAGCCCATATAGTCTAGTACATCTTTTAAGTAACCACTTCTAATACAACCATCATCATACAAGAATATTGCTTTATCTCGATCAAAAAGTCTTTCTAATTCATGCTCTCTTAGAATTTGGTCAGGATTGAACTCGTAAGTATCACCTCTATTAAAAGCTCGATAATCAAGATAATCAAAAAAAGGTATAATTTCAAAGGAATAAATGAAACCGGCTCTAAAACTTGCTTCATAATTTCTTAAATCGACATATTGAACATCATCTCTAAACATGTATTCGTCAATATTTTCCATTGAAATTAAATCTTCTGGTAAAATTTCTATCATTTCTACTTCAGAATCTTCGCATCCTGAGACAAGAAACAAAACGATAATTAATGGTGCTATAAGCCATTTGTTCAACATTTTATTCTTCCCCCTTTTCCATGAATATTATAACATCTTTATACTTTTTTATAAATATATATTTAATTAAATATAATATTATATTATCTAGTAAATAATTGTTTATTTTTCAAAGTGTTTTTGTTATAATATTAACGGTGATATTTTTATAATACGAAATGAGGTGAGCCTAATGACAACTGAGTCTTTTGAAGTAAACAAGTTGTTCGAAAAATGGATTCAAGATGGTAATACAAAGCTCGATGAAAAAGATTTAGTAATTCAATTAAAATCTTATTTAGAGTCACAACATCCTGAGATATGTGGTAAATGTACTCCATGTCGAGATGGTGTAGTGAAGATTGAGAAACTATTAGATAAGTATGTTGATGGTACAGCTACTTTAAAAACTTTAACTGAGTTAGAAGAATTAACTTATAATTTAAGATCAAGTCGCTGCAGTGTCGGGTTAGACATTGGTAAGAATATGGAAGTTATTTTAGAGAATAACTATAATGTTCTTTATCAGCCCGTGAAAAAATACTAAGGAGGATATTATGGCATCTATTACAATTAATGGTACAAAAGTAAAAGTCAAAAATGGCACAACTATCCTTAATGCAGCTGCTAGTATCGGAATCAAAATCCCGACATTATGTTTCATTGAAGAAATTAATGAAATTGGATTTTGTAGAATTTGCGTTGTAGAAGTAGAAGGAGAACAAGATTTAGTTTCATCATGTAACACTCCAATCAAAAGTGGAATGGTTATCGAAACTGATTCTAAAAAAGTAATAAAATCAAGAGAAAATACATTGCAACTTTTAGCAGCAAATCATCGATTTGATTGCTGGAGATGTCCAAAAGATGGGAGTTGCGAATTTTATGATATTCTCAAGGAATATGATATCTTATTTGAAGAATTTGGTCCAGGGATTGCTCGTAAAGATGATTTAATTTACGGTACTGGAATTTCCCAAGATTTATCAAAGTGTATTCTTTGTAAAAGATGTGTAGCTGTGTGTAACAATGTTGTCACAGCTAAAGTTTTAAAGTTTAGAGATGATGATGGTATGAATCCATTTGTATCTCCAACAGTTGGATTAGAGTTTGATCAAACAGGATGTATCTTCTGCGGACAATGTGTTAAGGTTTGTCCTACTGGAACATTGTTTGAAACAGATCATATTCAAATGGTTGAAGATATGCTTAAAGATGAAAATAAAACTGTTGTAGTTCAAATAGCGCCTTCAATTCAAGCAAGTATTGGCGAAGAATTCGGATTTGATGTTGGAACTAGTACAGTTGGAAAATTGTATAATTCATTAAGGTTACTTGGATTTAATGAGTTTACAGATACTTCTTTAGGAGAAGATTTAGTAATTTTAGAAGAAAGTGTTGAATTAAAGAATCGTATAGAAGAAGGTAAAACATTACCGTTATTTACTTCTAGTTGTCCTTCAGCTGTTAGATATGCTGAATTATATCAACCAGAGTATTTAGAAAATATATCAACTTCTAAATCTCCTCATATTTTACAAGGAGCTGTTATTAAAAATTACTATGCACCTAAATATTTAAATAAAAAACCAAGTGAAGTATTTGTAGTTTCAGTAATGCCTTGTACAGCTAAGAAATATGAAATATCTCGTCCTGAATTAGAAGTCGATGGAGTAAGAGATGTTGATGCTGTTTTAACAGTTAGAGAACTTGCTAAGATGATAAAACGAAAAGGAATTAACTTTAAGAAATTAAGTGATGATTTACCTGGAAGTAACTTAATAGAATTTTCTAAAGCAACTAATGAAAGCAAATCATGCTTAAATGAGACTGAAAGTATCTTAGGAGCTTATAGCAACTTAATAGATAAAAAAGATCTTGAGACAATCAAATATAAAGTCACATATGGTGACACTGTAAAATTGTCTGAAGGAATAATTAAAGAAGCCACAGTCATAATTGGCTCTAAAAAATTAAATATCGCAATTGTCCATGGTGGAGCTGCGATGAAAGAAATGTATCATAGATTAAATAATGGTAAGAAGATATATCATTTCATTGAATTTATGGGATGTCCTGGAGGATGCTTAAACGGTGGTGGAATGCCTATCGAAGTTGATCTTCCAATGCATGAAGTAATAAAAAGAAGAACTATTGCAATGTATGTTCAAAACAATGAAGAATTACCACTAAGAAAACCACATGAGAATGAAGCAGTATTAAAGACTTATGAAGAGTTTTTAAAATCTCCATTTAGTGAAGAAATGCTTAAATACTGTCACACTCACTTTACTCGTAAAGAGTATCGAAATGAATAAGAAGGTGAAAAGATGATTACAGAATATAGAACTTTTCTAAATCCTAAAAAAGTTTATCTACCTTTAACTGATGTTGATTCTAAAATAGCAAAAGTATTGGTTGAAAAAGAAGATAGAGTTTTAGTAGGACAGATAATAGCTTACAAGTATAATGGACAAATAAAAACACCTATCTTATCTACAGTTAGTGGTACTGTAGTTGGGTTTGCTGATAAGATTGATCGTTATTCTAAGAATGTTGATCATATTATTATTGAAAATGATATGTTAAATGAAACAACAGAATTAAAAAACTATAGAAAATTAGGTGCAAAATCTCAACCTAGAAATTTCGTTCATAATGTTACAACTTATGAAGGTATTATTTCAACTGCACAAGTTAGAAATAAACTAAGAGATTTAGGAATTGATAAAGTTGCAGTTGATGGATTATATACACCGCTTAAATTCAGTGCAACTACTAAACATATTGTAATTAATGCTATATTTACAAATGAACCATTTATCTCAACTGATTATGAAACAATAATTCATCATGCAGAAGCAATTGCTGATGGAATATGTTTACTTGGTATTGCTGCTTCAACTGAATCATTAACTGTTATAGTTGATAAATTCATGCCAGCTGAAGCACTAGAAGAATTAGGAAAAGCAATAGTCGATAAGAATATTGATTTAGTAACAATAGATGTTAAAAGAGTTAAAGCATGGGATTATAAAGTTATTAAAAAATTAGTTAAAAAAGATTTAAGTTTTAATTTATTAGATGATGGTGTTGTTTATACTACAATAAATGCAGCACTAATGACTCATAACGCAATTAGAAAAGGATTACCAGTTACTAGTAGACAAGTTGCTATTACTGGAGATGGTTTAAATATTAATGCAGTATATGATGTTAGAATTGGAACACCATTTACTGATTTAGTTAATGATTTAGAAGGATATCACGAAGTTGAAAATATGAATTTACATATTGGATCTTTCTTAAGTGGTATTCAACTAGATAGTGATGATTTTTCAATCACTCAAACAATTGATACAATTAATGTTTCTGAATATCGAGAGGTTGAAGAAGATGTTTGTATCAAATGTGGAGATTGTAATGATATTTGTCCAGCGGGAATTTTACCACAAAATATTATGGACGCAGAACTTCGAAATGTTAACTTAAGAATTGTTGATTTAGATACACATTTATGTGTTGAATGTGGACTTTGTACTTATGTCTGTCCTTCAAAAATAAATGTACTTGAATGGGTACGACGTGCAAAACGTCGTGTCGGATAGGGGGAATCATTATGAAATTTAAAACAAAGAAACCACCTATTGTGATGAATTCACAAAGTACATTTAAAAGATTATACACTCTTCATTTTTCACTATTATTTATTTCGATAGCTGCGATAATAATCAAGGCCTATACTATTGTACCTGAGGGTGTAATTTATAACGAACTTGATCAATCATTTAAAGTATTCTTAATGCTTATTACTGGTGCTTTTGTATCAGTTATAATTGAATTATTCTATTCTTTAAGTGAAGGAAATACATCAAAATTTAATTCATATAAAGGATTTGTTGAACCAATTAATACTGGATTGTTAATTGCTTTATTGCTTCCGACAGTTACACCGATTTACGTATTAATTCTAGCAGTAGTTGTTGGAGTTTATGCTGGTAAAATTGTCTTTGGTGGATATGGTTATTATATTTTCAATCCTGTTCTTGTTGGAGTAATATTTGCAAATCTATCATTTAGTTCTCAGTTAGTAGTAACAGGAACACCTTTAATGATGTTAAAAGAAGCATTACACGGTGGAACATTTACATTAACTAATATGACTGAGTTATTTGTTGGAAACTATGAAGCTTTAGCAATAGGTTCTACAAGTGTTATTTTACTAACATTTGTGTTTGTATATTTATGTATTGCTAGAGTAATTGATTTAAGAATATCAGGAATATTTTTATTGACAGTATTAGTAATGTCGTTTGGAATTGGTTATATCAATTTCTATGTTCCAGGTAATTTTAGTGGAGTATTTGGGTATACATTAATAAATATGATAAGTGGTCTTACTTTGTTTGCTGCGGTGTTCTTAATTAGTGAACCAGTATCTAGTCCAACATCAAGAGAAACAAAAATGATATACGCTGTAGTAGTTGCGGTATTAATGATGTTAGTTAGAATACTAGGAGCTGAAACAGAAGGAATCGTATTCGCAGTTTTATTTGGTAATATGATAACTCCTTTTATTAATAGAACTGTTAAGAGAAGTAATTCTAAAACTTTACTTAAAACAAGTATCTCTTTAGTTATTATAGTCTTGTTCTTAAGTGTCTTTTTCGGATTTATTTTACAAGGTAGCTTATCAGACATATTCGCCTCAATAGGAGGTGCTTTACTATGAAACACGTAAAAATTATTTTTACATTAACGTTAATCGTGTTAGTTGCTTCAATGATGATTTATTTTGTTGAAGGATTTACTACACCATATATTGATGCATATAATGAAAGACAAGCAAATCTTGCTAAGTTAGATATTTTACCTGATTATGATGGATCATTTGAAGATGTTAGTGAAGATTATGATTTAGAAAACTCACCAATCGTAAAAATGGAATTAGCTGGAGAAGTTGCAGTGTTCTA
The DNA here is from genome assembly GCA_029939945.1 of Candidatus Izemoplasma sp. Taxonomy (GTDB): domain Bacteria; phylum Bacillota_I; class Bacilli_A; order Izemoplasmatales; family Izemoplasmataceae; genus JAFGXW01. The sequence continues at coordinate 47,968 of JAOZRX010000004.1, forward strand.
TACTATCGAATTTGGTGGTTATAATCCAGGTATTACAGTTTTAGTAGGATTTGATTTAGTGTCTAATAATATTATCGGATTTAGAGTAATTGAACAAAATGAAACTGCGGGACTTGGTTCAGTAATAACTGAAGAAGATTTCCAAACTCAGTTTGATAATCTTTCACCTGATGATATTGATTCAATTGGTGGAACTACAGCAGTTGTAACTCTTGGTGGAGTAAAAACTGCCTTAAATTCTGTTGCAGATTTCCATAGTGTTGAATTTCAAGGAGCCGTGCTAGAAACTCCTGAAGAAAGAATAATTAGATTAAAAGAAGAAATTACAGAAGTAGACGCTACTTTTACAGATATAACAAGTGATTATGATATATCTGGAAGTCCAATCTCAAAAGTAGAAATGGTAAATAACGGTAGTGATTTTGCAATTCTATATACTGTTGAATTTGCTGGATATCGTATTCAATTTGAAGACGAAACAAGATTTAATGAATACTTTGTATCATTTGATTTAGATACTCATGACCTTATAGGTCTAAGAGTAGATAAACAATTTGATACTGCTGGATTTGGTGATCAAATATTAGATCCTGTTTTCGAAGCTCAATTTGATAATTTAGCACAAGATGCAATTGATGATGTAGCTGGTGTTACAGCTTCAGTTACACTTGGAGGATTAAAAGGATCACTTGAAGATGTTGTTAACTTCCATAAATCAGAAATTGAAGGAACACACGTTGAAACATACCCTGAAATGGTTGAGAGATATAAAGATGAAATAACAGTCGTAGACGCAATTATCAATGATGATTCAGCTAATTATGATTTAACTGAAACAATGGTTACAAAAGTTGAATTAGCAAATGACGGAACAAGTGATGTTGCTGTTATTTATACAGTTGAATTTGTTGGATATAATACTACAGATGTTGTTGAATATATTATTTCATTTGATTTAGATACTCATGATATTTTAGGATTTAGAGTACTATATCAAAATGAAACAATTGGATATGGATCTTTAATTGAAGATGATGATTTTTATATTCAGTTTGAAGACATGCCACAACTTGATGCCCAAAATGGTGACATCGATGCTATAGCTGGAACTTCAGGTGCACCTGATACTACGTTTGCATTTAAGGCTTCGTTATACGATGTTGTTAGTTTCCATCAAACAGAGTTCCAAGGTATGATTGTTGAAACTGATGAAGAAAGACAAAGTAGACTTTGGAGTGAATTATTCCCAACAGCTACAGTATTTACAAAAGTAACAAGAGATTACTCAGCACATTATGATGTTGAAGAATTTTATGAAGCATATGATGGAGCAACTTACTTAGGAAATATTTACCACGTTAAAGCAGAAGGTGCAAGTTACAGCGAAGAAACTTATCTTGAGTTCTTCTTAGGAATTGCAGAAGATAACACATTCACTGGAGTGAAAATGTGGGATGATAGTGAAACTGATGGTAAGGCTGATCCATTCTATTTAGTAGAATATTCTGATTTATATTTAGGTGAAGATATTGAAACTGATTATACAATTGATGAAGTAGCTGGTGCTACAATGACTAATACAGCTTTACAATATGCAGTATTACAAATTTCTATTTATCATGTTGAAGAATATCTTGGATTACCATTCGCAAGACCTGCGAATGTTGATACAGCAGATGCTAATTTATTACTAGCGTTCCCTACGGCAGTAACATTTAATAGTGTTTATTTAGATTATGCTTATGAAGCTAATATTTATAATTTATATGAAGCACTAGACGGAAGTGGTACTGTAATTGGATATGTTTATTATGGATATGCAAATGGCCTGAATTTAATAGAATTTACTTGGGGAGTAGACTTAAGCGGAACAACTCAAGAAATATATATTGTTTTAGAAAGTGAAACTTGGGAGTTAGCAGAAACTCAAACTTATACAACTCCACAGTATGATGGAACTGCTGGATATTTCCCAACTACTACTTGGTTAGATAACTTCGAAGGAGTTACATTTAGTAGTTTACTAAATACAGAAATTGATGATATTATTGGAGTTTCAAGAACAACAGAAAGTCTAAGAGACGTATTAGAAATTATAGCGCAATTCCATAGTGATGAATCAGTAGGAGGTGCTGGATAATGGCGAGAAGAGAAAAAACATTAAAAGAAATATTTACTAACGGATTCTTTAAGCAAAATCCAACTTTTGTTCAATTCCTTGGAATGTGTCCTACACTCGCAGTAACTAAGAGTGTAGAAAGTGCATTAGGAATGGGCGCTGGAGTTATATTTGTATTAGTATTATCAAACATCGCAGTATCATTAATTAGAAATTATGTACCAAGAGAAGTAAGAATTCCAATTTATATTGTTATTATCGCAGCTCTTGTTACTGTGCTTGAAATGTTTATGAAAGCATTTGTTCCAGAACTTGCAAAAACACTTGGAACATTCCTTAGTTTAATCGTTGTAAACTGTTTAATCTTAGGACGTGCGGAAGCATTTGCTTCTAAAAATGGAGTTCTTAAATCAGCACTTGATGGTCTTGGAATGGCTATTGGATTTACAGGAGGAATTGTTTTAATTGCTATCTTCCGTGAGTTACTAGGTGCAGGTTCATTAACAATTTGGGGAGACTTAAGAGTTGATTTAATCCCTGAACAATATCAAATTAGTATCTTAGTTCAAGCATCAGGAGCATTTTTAGTATTTGGGGTATTAGTAGCTCAGATTAATAAACTAATATTTTCCCGTGAAGATAGAAACGAGGTGACATAAGATGGAATATATCGCAATCGCCTTTGGAGCAATATTTGTTAATAATGTTATCTTAAATCAGTTTTATGGATTATGTCCTTTCTTAGGTGTTTCTACTAAGAAAAGTAGTGCATTATCAATGGGAATGGCAGTTACATTTGTAATTACACTTTCGACTATGATTGCTTTTGCTATTTATAATTACGTATTAGTGCCAAACGAAATTACTTACCTTTCAACTATTGTCTTTATTTTAGTAATTGCTTCGTTCGTACAATTAGTTGAAATGTTTATTAAAAGATTTAGTGCATCACTATATAGTGCTTTAGGTGTTTACTTACCTTTAATCACTACAAACTGTGCTGTGCTTGGGGTAGCTATTGATATTACTGTTAATAGTAATAAAATATTTGAGACAGATACTCCAACATTCATGATGGTAACGATTTATGCACTTGGTATTTCACTAGGATATGCACTTGTAATATTTTTGTTCTCTGCAATCAGAGAAGAAATGGATGCTTATCCAATTAAAAGAAATTGGAAAGGAATCCCTATTGCTTTAATAACTGCGTTTATCATGGCAATGATCTTCGTTGGATTTGGAGGTATCGTATAATGGTTGTCGTTATAATACTTTCAGTCGTAGTATCAGTTGCTCTTGCAGCGTTATTATCATTTGCTTCAGTTGCACTTTATGTTGAAGAAGATCCTAGATTACAAGATGTTGTTGATTTGCTTCCAAATCAAAACTGCGGATTATGCGGTAACCCTGGATGTAAAGCTATGGCTCAGGCTATCTTGGATGAAGATGCAAAGTTATCACAATGTAAACCAGGTACTTTAGAGATGAGAGAAGATATAAGAGACTTTCTACTTGATCATCCTGATGAATCTGGAGAGTTTGTTAAAGTTAAAATGTAGTATTTAAAAGAGTGCTTAAGAATGAATTTCTTGAACACTCTTTTTTATGCAAAAAAAGGAATCAAGATTATTAGTCTTGATTCCTAAATGTTGTTAAATAGATATTATGAAGCAGGTGTAGCTTGATCTAAACAGTCTTCTAAAGCAGTAAGGAATCCTTCTACTCCAATTGTAACACCAGCAACATCATCAATTACTTCTGCGTCAGTTACAACAAATTTTTCATGATTTCCGTCAACTTGCATGTCCCAATCTACATCCCAACCTTGTGCAGCAACTATTGCAGCAGCAAGTTCGTTAGCTTGTTTGTACCATTCTTGATTAGCTCCACCATAAGTAACCATGTTGTATGCATCTCCAAGAATTTGTTTAGTAGTACAGTCTGAGTCGTTTGTACCATCGTCATTACTATCTGTTGAACAAGTAACTGCATCAAAGAATACACTAGTTATTCCTCCACCTTGTCCAATAATTACAGTAGCAGTGTATAATCCAGCTGGATCAAATCCGAAGTAAGTACCAGGAGTATAATCTCCTAAGATAGAAACTTCATTAAGATATTCTCCGTCTCCAGCTACTAAGTTAGCACCAGTGTAAACACCGATTCCACCAACATTAATCACATCAGTGAATCCAAGTGATTCAAGTGCAGCCATAACATAACCAGCTCTTGTTCCACTACCACACATTAAGAATATTGTTTTATCTTCATCAAATAATGCACGTAAAGCACCTTGAGAAATGATATCCTCAGCTGCGAATGTGAAATTACCGTCAGTTCTAACTAAGATTCCTGTATTTTCTAAATAATCAAAGAAAGGAATCATTTCAAATCCTGCGATGTATCCAGAATTCATTTTATCATCAAAGTTACGAAGGTCAACGTATTGAACATCGTTTCTTCCTAGATACATATCAATGTTAGTCATGTCAACTACTGCAGGGATAGGTAATTGTACTTCTAAGTTAAATGTTCCATCTCCAGCAACTAAATTATCACCAGTATAAGAACCTAATCCTCCAACGTTGATAACATCAGTATATCCAAGTGAATCTAAAGCATCCTTAACATATCCAGCTCTTGTACCACTACCACACATTAAGAAGATTGTTTTATCTTCATCAAATAATGCACGTAAAGCACCTTGAGAAATGATATCCTCAGCTGCGAATGTGAAATTACCGTCAGTTCTTACTAAAAGGTTAGTATCTTCTAAGAACATAAAGAAAGGAATCATTTCGAACCCAGCAATATATCCAGAGTTCATTTTGTCATCAAAATCTCTTAAATCAACATATTGTACGTCAGGTCTACCTAAATAATCATCAACAGTTGCCATATCAACAGTTGTAGGAATATCTGGCCATGTCATTGGTACTTCAACTTCAACTTCTCTGTCAACGTACTCAATCACTTCAACTTCTACAATTTTTTCACAACCAGCTAAAGTTAAAGTTAAAGCAAATAAAGCAATTACAATTAAAAACTTTTTCATCTTTTTTCCTCCTAATTTATAATTTATATTTCCGTATATATTATAATATTTTAACGAATGAATGTCAACTCATATAATAACTATTAAGCCTTTATTTAGCGATTTATGACTGTTCGTATGCAAACAATAATAGCATAGAAATAGTTCGTTGGTTAACTATCAAATTCATTTTTAAATAAAGCTTATTTATAATGACTTAACAGGCGCATTTCAGAGCTGTTTTGATTATTTTCTTCTTATAATTGAATCTAATTCTAATTACTTATGATATAATTACATTATCTTTTATAAAAGGTGAAAAAAATGAAAAAATCTGATTACATTCTAATAATCACATTGGCCATTATTTCCATTCTCGCATATTTCTTAATGCGGATATTTTTAAATTCAACAAATGCAGAAGATGGAACAGCAATTGTTTACTATCAAGATGATGCAATTTTAGAGATTTATTTAATCGATGGAACTTACGAAATATTAGATCAAGATTATGATATTCATTATGCCCAAGGAGAAGATGATAATTTTTATTTTACTGTTCCAGGATCGAGTGGTAATGAAGTTATAATTGAGTATAAGAATCATCAAGTAAGAGTCACAGAAGAAGTATCCCCAAAACATATTTGTCGGATTCAAGGATGGAGTTCTTCCCCACTTTCTCCAATTACTTGTTTACCGAATTACTTAGTAATTGTTATTGAAGCTGATAAGGGTGATGATGAACCTGATGACATCACTGGATAGGAGAGATAAATTATGGACATTGGTATTTTAAGCATTCTTGAATTATTGTTATTTTTTATTTCATTTCCATTTATTTTCACGGCTTTTAATGCGGTTGACTTATCCAAGTTTTTTAAAAAAGGATATATTTGGCAAATTCAAATAATCTATATATTTAGTTCGATTATTTTTACTTATTTATTTGTTAGAGCGATAATGAATTTAATAGAATTATCAGGAAACATATTTTAAATAAAAAAAGGAAGCCGAGGACAATCTATAGATTTAATAGGGGCAAGAAGAACATAAACGGTTGTAAATACAGCCGTTTTTTTGTATAATTGATGTAAGATTATATAATCGGACAGTATTTTAACTAAATTGAGGTGCTTAGAATGAGGTTTGAAGAGAGTATTACGAAGACAAAAAATACAAGTAAGAAATATTCAAAGGTTAAAATTTCTTGCTCTGCTGAATATACTGAGATTATGACTAGAGATAGATCTAATCCTAGTCTTTTTAAAAGTGAGCAAAAAAGAATAGTCAAAGAAAACTTATCTATTCCAACAACAATAGAGTGGGATAGAAAGAACATTGAACTGTTATCTAACTTCTGTACAAATCCTTTTTGTGAAAACTCAGGGAGAGTTTCAGATCCCTATTTATTTAGAAAACCAAAAGATGAAGAGTACTATGGGTTTTACTTTTCGGGTTCAGCAGATTCAAGTATTGTTAAGTGTCCAACTTGCAATAAACATATTACAATATCATCAGATGTTGCATTTGCGATAGAGTTAAAAAAATTGATAGACTGCAAAACTTTAACAAATAGAAATTCAATATACAATAGAAGAAATTTTATTTCAAAGGAGTCTGTTATATATCATCATGATAATTGTGAATTCATTCAATATACCCCCAAAGATGGAAGTAAGTATTTTAGGAATAAAGGAAAACAAAGACCAGAACTCAAAGGAATTAGATATAAGTGTAAATCATGTGGTAAAACTACTACTATTAATCCTCTTTTTGTAAATAATATCACTAGAGGTTTTAAGAACCATCATAAATTGGTACCAATTACACAAGATTTGGTTCATGAAGTTCCATTAGGTAAAATTGCACGAAAAAACGAGACAGATATGTCTACGTTATATACTTATATAACCCATATTTATGAACGTTTTCTGTATTTCAAAAACAAGAAAGAAGATAACTTTTTTGAGAGTCATATTTTTGAATATTTGAACTTGGCTTCAGATTTTCTTGTTATATTCACAAACAATCAACGACAGAAATATCACCCTTCCAGTGTTAATCAAAACACAATATTGCCACTCAACACTTTTGTTACTGCGTGTAATAATACAGGGTACATTTTGTCTGCTGACATGTGTTATGACTATACAATCACTGCTGACGAGGTTTATGATAGCATCACGAGAACTAATGGTTTGTTCATCTCGCCCAGTTATACAGAGTTCGATCGATATAATTTCTCGATATATAAATCAGGAAGTCTGCAATATGATAACATACTTAAAAGAAGGAAATTGATTACAACAGAAAAAACAGACTTGTTTTATTCAAATGAAAAACAAAGAAGACATTTTTTGATTAATCTAGGACACAGGAGACACTACCAAAAAGGAATGCATATCAAAGAAAGATATGTTGTTTTAAGTCAATATAAGTACTTAAAGGAAAAACTAAACTATAAAGTGCTTAACATCAACTCAGATGGAGGAAAATCAATAAAGAGCGGACTATTAAAAATTTTTTCCGATGAAGTTAAAGAAAAAAGATGTTTTTATATCAGTCATGTAAGAAGAAGTTCAGACGACTCTGGACAAGAGGATTACAGCAATGAAACTTTCAGATCACTATCAAAGAACGTTGCTACAAAGTTCAATGAGCAATTGGAACTAGTTAATACTCAGAGAGAACTAAGTGATGAAGTTTTATCATACAAGAAGCAGATGATTGTTGATTTAAATTCTCATTTTAGAAATGGTGAAATCAGTTCAGAAGACTACGTTTTTGAATCGGATAGACTAGAGGAGTTTCCTGATTATCATTATTCAATTGAGTTTCTCAAGAATCATTTCTCAAAGGATACAGTTCCGAAAGAACCAATAAAACTTAAACATCCTTATCCAACTGGAAATAACAACAATACAGAGATTACACTCGAAACTGATTTTTCTGAACTCACAATTGATGAGATTGCTAAAAAAGTAACTTTCTCAAACTGTAATTCAATTGATAGGTTTTTCAACATCCTTAGAAGGAGTGTTCAAATATATGAAAGACCAATGCATTCCAGTAAGTCACACAACTCTAATTACTCTTATGCCCCAATGAACATAAGATATGCAGATTACATACTTCAAATATTTACAATATATTATAATTATTGTGATCCAATAGTGAGAAACGGAAAAAAAGTAAGTCGCGCCCAAAGTATGGGAATTGTTAATAGGCTTTATACTATTCAAGAAATAATAAGTGGAAAGTAGTGATTTTATGAGTTCTAGTTATGTGAAGTTACCCTTGAACAGAATTCTTAACCTAGAAGAATACGTCATTTTAGACTTGGAAACTACTGGTCTTGATAGTGTTACAGACGAGATCATGAGTATGTCGTGCATAAGAATAAAAGGTGGAGAAATAACTCAAATATTTAATGAGTATTGTCTTATTGAGAGAGAAGTCTCTCCTTTGATAAAGAAACTAACAAATATAAGCAAAAAGGATCTAGAACAAAGCGATATGGACATTGAGGTGTTAGATAACTTGCTAGCATTTATTGGTGATTCGATAGTTCTAATACATAACGCTTCCTTTGATTTGGATTTCATAAGCGAAGTATTAATTAAAAATTCCGATCCTGAGGATAAGATTAATTATCCTAAAATCAGATATATTGATACATTGGATCTAGCAAGAGAATACATAAACATAAATGATATCATTAGTTACTCATTAGAGAATATTATGTATTATTTAGAATTGAATTTAAAACCACATAACTCATTAGATGATTGCAAAATTGTATATTATTTAACTCGACATATAAAGTTGCTGGCAACAAAGTAAGTATCTAATGTGTAGTGATTTATGCAGTTTGATTAAACATTTATGTAACTTGTATTGTACTACAGGAAAAAAGATGTGATATAATGTATTATATAATAAATGTTTCAAAGGGGGATTTATGAAGAAGATAATAGGGGTAATAATAATTGTATTAGTATCTATCACGGCGATATTTGGTGAAAGGATATATATGGAGATTCAATATAATAGAAGATTTGTTTCAGAAATCAACGAAACAGACGCAAACTATTATTCAACTTCATTCCGTATATCAGATTTTGTAGTGTTTGAAAAAGAGAATGGTGCATGTGAAATAAATATTTTAAGTACATTTTATAAAGATTATAATCGAAGTTATTCAACCAATGAAAGTGGTTGTTATGCTGATCCTCTTTACTATTTGCAAATAGATGGGGATTACTTAACTTTGAATCAAGCGGTGGATCAAGGTTTCATAACTCACGAAAGTGTTAAAACTGAATTTTTACCGTATGTCAATTGCATAAACTGTGTTTATCCCAAATAAAAAAGGCGAAATTTATTTTCGCCTTTTTTAGTATGATTAATATCAGTACTAAATAAATTCATTGTTCTCTTTTAATTTCAATACTTGTATTTCGCCCCTACTAAATCTATAGATTGTAAGCCGAGGCTTCCTTTTGTTTTATTTACTCATATTTATCATAGGTTTTGATATTGATAATAATTGCTTTTCCTTTAGTTAGTTCTGTCATCTTCAAATTGAAATCTTTTAATGAAGAAGATTTTATACTTATTGTATAATTTACTAATTCATCATATGTTGTGTTAAGTAAGTTGTAATTGTCTCTAATATACTTTTCAACATTACCGATTTTATCAAAAGGAATTGATAATTTTAGTTCTGTGTAGTTTGCGAGCATTGTAAATGTACTTATTCCAACAGTATTCGCACAACCCTTTGTATAAGCCCTAACTAGACCTCCTGCTCCAAGTTTTATCCCTCCATAGTATCTAATGCTTACATTTAATACATTAGTTAAATTATGTTTTTTTAAGACTTCCATCATTGGATATCCAGCTGTTTTACTTGGTTCTCCGTCATCACTATATTTTTGAATTTCTTGATTATTACCTAGAATATATGCAAAACAATGATGACTGGCATCATTATATTTTTTCTTTAAAGTTTCCCTATTTTCCTCAACTTCTAATAGACTTGAGACAGGAATCAAATAGTTTACAAACGTACTTTTATTAATTATTAACTCAGTAACTTTCAACTCTTTAATACTTTTCATCTAAATCACCAAAATAATTATAACATGTTGTTGATTAATATGAAATATATTCATATATTGTGGAAAAAACGTCTTAAATATAGTATAATCTTTGTGGTGATTTAGATGGACAAATATTTAGAAATCGGTAAAGAAGTTATAGTTAAATTAAAAGAAGCAGGTTATGATGCTTTTTTCGTTGGTGGATATGTTAGAGATAAACTTTTAGGAATTAAGTCTGCTGATATAGATATTACATCAAGCGCAACTCCAATTGAGGTTATTGCGCTTTTTAATAATGTTAAGGAAACAGGAAAAAAATATGGAAGTGTAACAGTTTTAAAAGATAAATATAAATATGAAGTAACAACTTTTAGAAGTGATGGAGATTATTTAGATAATCGTCATCCTGATAATGTTTTATATTCTAAAAAAATAGAAGATGACTTATCAAGAAGAGATTTTACAATAAATGCGATAGTAATGGATGAAGAAGAAAATATTACTGATCACTTCGATTCAATAAGTGATTTGGAAAGTAAAATTATTAGAACAATCGATGATCCATCAAAACGTTTTAAAGAAGATTCACTTAGAATCTTGCGAGCAATTCGTTTTGTAAGTAAGTTAGGATTTGAAATTGAAGATTCTACTTTAGAAGCAATAAGAGAACATGCACACTTAATAAAAAATATATCTATTGAGAGAGTAATGGTGGAATTAGATAAAATATTTAGAGGTGAACATCGAAACAAAGCTTTAAAATATATGATTAATACAAAGTTAGATTTAGAGTTATATAGTCTAAGCTCAGGTATTAGATTTATTAGTGACATTGAGGCAAAACTTTACCCAATTGAAGCATTCATTATTTGTTTTATCTTAGATGACATTGACGATATTTGGAGATTTTCAAATAAAAACATTAGACTTATCAAACAAATAATGGATTTACATGAAGTGACTAAAGAGGATATCTTTAATCGTTTTATTGTTTATGTGAATGGTCTTGAAGCTTGTTTGTTAGCTAATAAAATCAATATTGTATTAGGATATAAAGATCAGGAAGAATTAATAAGAGAGTTATATCTTGATTTACCTATCAAAGATGTATGTGATTTAAAATTTAAAGGCCAAGACATTATTTGGTTAACAGAATTAAGAAAGAAATCATGGATAGGAATCATCGTCGATGATTTAAAATATAATGTAATTATGGGGTATTTACCTAATGATTATGAGATACTTAAAGAGTATGCGCTTAAGAAAGTGAAAGAGTTAATACTAGAAATGGGAGATACTAATGGGTAAATTTTATTCTTATCTAGATGATTTTAATCAAATAACAATAATTGTGCCTAAAAGATATCGTGAGGATTACTCACAATATTTTAAGGCTATTGGTAATGATGAAGAAATTGATTTAGAAATAATATCAAGTGAATTAATCGGTGAAGAAAGAAAATATATTACTCGTTTTGATGGGTATATATTACTTAATCATACGTATTTTATATATGACGATTTAAATGGAACTAGTGAATTATTCACAGGTAAAATAGTGAGAACAGAATTGTTTGATGATATTTATTATTATGAACAATCTGACTTAGGATCAAGTTATAGAAGAGATAGAACAAAATTCAAAGTATGGACACCCACAGCTAAATGTATGAAGTTAGAATTAACTGATAAATTAGGTGATACTGAGATTATCGATATGGAATACGATAACCAAGGTGTTTGGTATTTAAGACTTTTAGGAGATTATGAAGGATTTAAGTATCGTTATATTTCTCATGTAAATGGGAAAGAACATTTTCTTACTGATCCATATGGTAGAAGTAGTAGTGCAAATGCGGAGTATAGTTATGTAATAGATACATCTAAACTATTTAAAATGAAGCATCAAAGACCTAGATTTAGTGGTATTATGACTGATGCAGTAATTTATGAATCTCATGTTAGAGATTTCACGATAAGTGATTCTATTAATGCTAGTTTCCCAGGTAAATATAAGAGTTTTACAGAAGAAAACTTAAAAACAAAACAAGGAAACTTAGCTGGAGTAGACTATTTAAGCGATTTAGGAGTAACACATATTCAACTACAACCGATTTTTGATTTTGCTGGAGTAGATGAAAATAACCCTGATAAGTTATATAACTGGGGATATAATCCAGAACAATTTAATGTTCCTGAAGGATGGTTTAGTACTAATCCAAATGACCCATATACTAGAATTAATGAACTTAAAGAATTAATAGATAATTTACATAAACACAATATTCGTGTGGTAATGGATGTTGTATTTAATCATGTTTTTAATATTGATCTATTCCCATTTGAAAAGATAATACCTGGATACGCATATCGGTTTGATAAACAAGGATTACTTACTAATTCTAGTGGTTGTGACTCTGATATTGCAACTGAAAGAAGAATGATTAGAAAATTTATTGTTGATTCAGTAATGTACTGGGCAAAAGAGTATAAGATTGATGGATTTAGATTTGATTTAATGGGCTTAATTGATATTAAAACAATGAATACCTTGAGACAAAAACTAGATCGTTTTAGAAGTGATATTATTGTTTATGGAGAAGGATGGAAAATGCCAACATCATTATCCTATGAAAAAACTGCTCACATGTTTAACAATAATTTGTTGTTTAATATTGGACATTTCAATGATAAAACAAGAGAGAGTATTAAAGGTGCGACATTTGATATATCTCACCCTGGTTATGCTCTTGGATCTTTAGCTAAATTAGATTGTGTTAAAAATATTGTTCAAGGTAGTTCTCAAAATAGATTCTTATTTAGATACCCTACACAATCAATAAACTATGTTGAATGTCATGACAATCATACTTTCTTTGATAAAGCATCCAAAGCTTTAAAAACCGCACCAATAGAAGAAATAAAGAAACGTCAAAGGTTAGCTACTTCGATAATTCTTCTTTCTCAAGGAGTTCCATTCCTTCATAGTGGACAAGAATTTTATCGGACTAAAAACGGAGCTGAAAACTCTTATAAATCAAATGATTCAATTAATAAACTTGATTGGAATTTAGTAGATGAAAATATAAAAGATATTGAATATATTAAAGAGTTAATAAGAATTCGTAAAAAATATGATTTATTTAGACTTACAGCACCATCGAAAATTCGTGATTACATAACATTAAGTATTAACGAACATGGAACAATTCTTTATAAGTTACAAGATGGTGAAAATAATTTAATTGTTATTTTCAAAAACAATTATGTTGAAGAAATATTTGACTTTGAAAGTCGATATACATTAATATTCGATGGAGAAGAACGTTCAAGAAAAATAGTAACCAAGGTATTAGTAAAAGATATAACAACATATATATTGAAAAGGAAACAGGTGAGTTAAATGGAAAATAATAAATTTTATGCCAAAGTTGTTTCAAACAATGAAACAACTTACGATACAAACACAGTTAGTGTTTTAACTGAGGATAAATCAAGATTAACTATGAGAATAAAAAAAGATGAGAAATTACAATTAAACGCAGTCTTCTATTTTGAAGTAGAAGATATAGTATTTAATGATAATCCTCAGTATTTAATTGTTGAAGCTAAAAACATTGATTCAATGGAAATTGATTTAGAGAAAAGACAATCCTTAATGACTTGTTTTTATGAGTATGCTCCATTACCGATTAATGAAATAAAAGAGATAGTTGAAAGATACTTAAGTAAAATTGAAAATACAGTGATTAAAGACATTGTAATGCATCTATATGAATCAAGAATAAAAGAATTTTATTTATATCCTGCAGCAACAAAACTGCATCATGCTTACATTAGTGGATTATCATATCATACATCAACAATGTTAAAACTAATTGATGGATTCAAAGAAATATATCCAGTCCTTAATGAAGACTTATTGATTGCTGGAGTATTCTTACATGATATTTGCAAGGTAAGAGAACTATCAAACTACTCTGGACCTGAATATACAAAAGAAGGAAAACTTCTTGGGCATATTACAATGGGAGTAAAAGCTATTGAATTAACAGCACTTGCTGTAGGACACTCTGAAACAGAAGAAAAGATGTTACTAGAGCATATGGTATTATCACATCATTACTATGGTAATTACGGCTCACCTAAGAAACCAAATATTCCTGAAGCATTAATTTTACATTTTATCGATAATATTGATTCTAAAATGACAGCCTTATCTGATGCATTAGATCACACACAACCTGGAGAATTTACTCAACCTATAACTGTGCTTGATCGTGAAAAATATTATAAAGCAAATATTGAGCAAAATAAAAAGTCCTAAAAATTTTAGGACTTTTTCATTTCATTTAAGGTCTAACAAATCCTTCTGGAAAGTTAATACTGTATAATGCTTCTAAGATATCTTCTAGAAATAAGATACTTTCAGAACTATTAGTTCCAAAAACTAAACTACCAGACAACATATATTCAATTGTATTTAGAGAATATCCTGTTTGACCGAAGTAAGCATTAAAAACACTAAGGTAATATGCATCTAAAGCTGCATAAACACTACTTGGTAACATTCCATCGGCTTGTGCATTTTGAATTTCAGCAAATTTGATTTCGTTATAGATATCAAACTGTGATTCAGAAGGAAGCATAGTTTGACCTTGTGAACCATCAGTGAATCCTTCAGCATCTTCTACTGATAGAAGAGCAGTTGGTTGATCGAATCCATCACCCTTAGCTGCAACGATGAAATGTAATCCGAAATCAGTAACTGTTAATCTGTCATCAACATATTCAGGTCTTAAAGTATTTTGAGTTTCAGTATAAGCATTATAAATACGTTGTAATGAATTTATAAAGTTTTGATCTAATGTTGAAGAGTTTAAATAGTTCAATGTATAAATAGGATTTCCTTGATCATCTTGTAAAGATAATGTTTCAGACATAATTTGGAATCCATATGCTTTGAATTGTGCCCATTCGTTATCAACGTCATCAATTAAACCATCTTTATATTCTATGACTATATCAGCTAATGACATTTCGTCATTAGTATATTTGTCTATAATTAAGTCTTCAAATGCAACTTTTAAAGCGTTATATTCAATTAATTCATTTGCGTCTAATGATGCAAGTAAATCATCAAAACTATCAGGTTTAAAGTCATTATCAAAATCAACAAATATTAATGCATGATCGACTCTTAAACTATAGTAGTTATCAATTTGTTCTTGCATGTAAGGTGCAACACTATCGTAATTTAATGAAGGGTAAATAAATACAGGTTGTAATGTTCCAATTGCATATAGTAATTCTAATGCTTGATTTTCACTTGTAGCTCCAAATGCTAAGTACAAGAAATCTTCCCAAGAATAAGTAGATGAACTAAATCCGTATTGAGCATATCCATTACTACCAAAGATTGTTTTCATGTCTCTTAAATCATCTCTATGTTCTTTCATTTTATCAGAAGTATTTTTCATGTAGTCACGACTACTACCATATACTTCTTCGTATTCATCACTTAAGATGATTCTTTTTACTTTCGAGATTTCAGCACTATAAAAAGTACCAATTCTTGCTTCCATAAATGTGTATAAATCATCAGCTGTAATATCTGTATCTCCGAAAGTAGCAATTATAGAACTATCTCCATCATTATCATATTCAACACCAAAATTAAATTGGTATTGTAATTTTAAGATCGGATCAAATATTTCTAGTCCTTCTTCTAAATATAATTCACTCATTATATTTGTGATAAGATCATCAGTAATATATAAGTCAATTAACTCATCTCTTAATTCAGCAATTTTATGAGCTGTTAGATCTTCAAAATCAGTTCTAACTTCTTGGCTTACTTTGTATACTAGTAATGATTGATCACCAATTGATTGTACATTATATGAATAAGGAATTGTTTCTTGATTTTCTAAATCTAAGGTACCAAATAGATAATTTGCATATTCAATATTTGGATCTCCTGCTTCACTATTCCCAATTAAATCTTTTTGAACGTTAATAGCTACATCACTGTAATCTATGCAATAATCAGCTTGTGTAATATCAGTTGGTATTTGTGGCATCCAAGGATTCATATAATTATATAACTCAATATATTTTGTAAATACTTGATCATCATTTAATTGAGTAGTATTTAAATTATTGAAATCACCTGCTGAAACTAATTCAATATCGACAGGTCCAAAATATTCACCAAGTCCTAAATTATAGTTAGGAACTATATTAAATTTATCGAATACTGCGCTTGCTTCAGCTGGACTGCTAAATCTTACAGTTACCGCACAAGCATCATTGAAATATACAAATTCATAATATGATTTAATATCATCTTCAAGTAATTCATATGTACTTCCAGCTTGAGCATCTAAAATATAATCTTTTGCCATATTTTTTTTAGCAATATTTAATTCTGTAAATGATCTTAAATCATCTGCACTATCAGGATCATATCCTCTTACTATCATATTTTGTCTAAATGCATCTACAAAGCCTGCTTCTAATTCTGGATCTTCTTGAATAGTTTCGAGAATTTCTTCGTCATCTGTTTTATAAGTTAACAAAATAACTTCATTATCAATTTCGTCTTGAGTAATTTCACTGATATAATCAGCTAAGACGAGTTCGTCCATATATTCCATTAAATAATCAATACCATCAACGTTTCTCATTATTTCCCATAGTTCTTGATTAGTTATGTCAAAATCAGTTAATGTTAAGTACACATCTTCTTTATTTGAAATTTGCGGTTCAGCATCATCTTTTTGAATCATACTACATCCTACTGCGGCACCAATTATAGCTAGGAAAAGCCCCATAATAATTGAACCTCTTATTAAAATACTTTTATTCATATATCTCACTCCTTATTATTTACGCAATATATATAATATCATTAATATTTAATAAAAACAATAATTATATTGTGAAAGTATTGTGAAATAAGTTATCTTACAAAATTATCTATCTAACTTACAGCAATTCTATTGAATTTTTACGTCATTGTTGTATAATATTTGGTGTATTGGAGTGATATTATGAGACTATGTGTGCTGGCGAGTGGATCAGGTGGAAATGCAACATATTTCGAGAGTGAAAACACTAAAATTTTGATTGATTGCGGGATAACATATAAGCAATTAAATTTACGACTTAATAATAATGATTTATCAATAGATAATTTAGATGGAATATTAATTACTCATGAACACACAGATCACGTTAAAGGAATTGATGTGTTATTGAAAAGAAATGATACTGTATGTCATCTTACAGAAGCAACACATGGTTCTTTACATTTTAAGGTAAAAGAGAATGTTAAAGAAGATAAATTATCATTTATAACTCCAAACGAATCATTTATGATTAATGATTGTGAAATATTACCCTTGAGTATCTCTCATGACGCAGAGGATGCAGTTGGATATATTATTTACGCAGAAGGTAAGAAAGTTGTTTACATCACAGATATAGGATACTTGCCAGCAAAGGATATTGAAGTTTTATCAAATGCTGACATGTATATCTTTGAATCTAATTATGACATTACAATGTTGTTTACTTCAAACAGACCTTTTTACTTGAAACAAAGAATCGACTCAGTAAAAGGTCATATGTCAAATAATGATTCAGCTTACAATATGACTAAACTTATTGGGGAAAATACCAAGCAAATAGTTTTAGCACATCCTTCAAGAGAATGTAATACTAAAGAAATAGCTATTAAGACATATGAAGAAGTTTTTAAAGATTATGGATTAAACATCACTGATTACAATCTAGTTGTTGCAACGCAAGACGTTCCAACAAAAGTATTTGAAATATAGGAGGAATAATAATGTCAAATGAAAAAATTATTAGTAGTATCTGTACAGAAGTATTTAATGTAAAAGAAGAAGATGTTGAAGTTGTTAAAAGATTAATGGGTGGAATGAGCAATTATACTTATGTAATTAAAGTTAACTCAAAACTATATACATTCAGAATCCCTGGTAAAAAAGCTGAAAAATTTGTAGACAGAGTAGTTGAAGCACATCATATTGGATTAGTTGAAACTTTAGAACTAAACAATAATACAATTTATTTAGATGTTAAAACAGGATATAAAATAGCTGAGTATATTGAGGGAACTCCTCTTCATGAATTAGATCCACTAGATTACTTAGATCAAGCTGCAGAAGTTCTTCATAAAATTCATGAATCAGATTTAATATCTGATTATGATTATGATATTTTAGGAAGACTATCAAAATATGAAAACTACACATTCGAATATGGATATGTTCATTCAGAAAGATATAATAAATTAAAGGATAAGTTCTTATCATATAAAGATAAATATATGGACCCTTCAAAACTAGTTTTAACACACGGAGATTCTCAAGTATCTAACTTTGTAGTTACTGATAGTGAACTAAGATTAATGGATTGGGAATTCACAGGAAATAATGATCCTTATTATGATATAGCTTGTTTTGGTAATTCAAATTTTGATCACGCTTTAGCACTGCTTCCTGTCTATTTAAAGAAAACTCCTACAGTAGAAGAATATAACCGTCTTTACTTTTTTAGAGCATTCCAAACACTGCAATGGCATAACGTTGCATTATACAAAGATTTTATTGGATTAAGTAAAGATTTAGGTGTTGATTTTATGTTTGTAGCTAACTTATATTTAGATAAAGCAGAAAGATTTTTAGGTAGTATTAAATAAGCTGGATTTTATATCCAGCTTTTTTTTCGGAAAAAGTGTAATGTAAGTGTTTTCTTTAATAAGAAATTTGCTTTTTTTTAGTTGTAAAAGAAACCAATATGTCTTATAATCTAACTGTATAATTTAATAATAAAGAAAAATAATATTCATAATGGAGGTAGTTACTATGGCAACAAAAAAAGTATTCCAATCTATGGACGGAAACCAGGCTGCTGCGCATGTTTCATACGCATTCACAGAAGTAGCAGGAATTTATCCAATTACACCATCTTCACCGATGGCGGAATATACAGATTTATGGGCATCTCAAGGTAAGAAAAACTTATTCGGTATGCCAGTAAAAGTTATTGAAATGCAATCTGAAGCAGGAGCTGCAGGAACAGTACACGGATCACTTCAGGCCGGTGCATTAACGACAACTTATACGGCTTCACAAGGTTTATTACTTAAATTACCAAATATGTATAAAATCGCAGGAGAATTACTGCCTGGTGTTATTCACGTTGCTGCAAGAAGTATTGCAGTACAAGCTTTATCAATATTTGGGGATCACCAAGATGTAATGGCAGTTAGACAATCTGGATTTGCTATTTTATCTAGTGGATCAGTTCAAGAAGTTATGGACTTAGGAGCTGTTGCTCATTTATCAGCTATTAAATCAAGTATTCCTTTCTTACATTTCTTTGATGGATTTAGAACTTCTCATGAAGTTAATAAAATCGAAGTAATGGATTATGAAGACTTAGATAAATTACTAGAT
>JAOZRX010000048.1 GCA_029939945.1 Candidatus Izemoplasma sp.
ATGTCCTCTTTTTTTTGAAAGTGGTGAAAATATGCTCAAAAGAACATATATTTATCCAACTATACTTGATATATTCTTTGATATAATTTAATTTGTGAATTAGAAAAAAAATATACTAGATAAATTATAATTTAGTATATTTTTTTTAATGGTATATGTTAATATTGTTATAAGAGAGATTGTAGATTTAGATGTATTTCTATATTCACAAATGCTAATTATTATATTGGTATTGAAAATACTGCAAATATACCTGAGCAAAATATATTAAAGGATGTGAAAGCATGAAAAAGATTATCGCAATAATTGGAGATAACAGCATTAATACAGGTAGTTTAAAAGAACAAATAGCCTTCTCAGTTGGAAAAGCATTAATAGATAATGGATATCGTATCCAATCTGGTGGAATGGGTGGAATCATGAAAGCAACTTCTTTAGGTGCAAGAAGCTCAACTAACTATCAAGAAGGGGATATAATTGCTTTGATACCTTCATTTGATAAATTTGAGAGTAACGGACTTGCTGACATCGTTATCCCAACAGGGCTTGATATTAACCGTGCTAGTATAGTAGCTAATGCTGATTTTGTAGTAGCAATAGGTGGAGGAGCAGGAACCCTTGCAGAAATAGCAAGTGCTTGGATGTTAATGAGACCAATTGCTGCCTTTAGTAATGTAGAAGGTTGGAGTAAGAAGGTTGCTGGAACAAAATTAGATGGTAGAATTCGATATGAATTTGATGATCATATATATAGTGTTACTTGTGCAAAAGATTTGATAACTGTTATTTCTGAAAAAATAGAATTATATAATAAATATCATCATAATATTAGTATGGTGAAAAACAAGTAAATAAGGTATGAGGAAGAAAATATCATAACTAAGCCATTTTGGCTTTTTTATTACTATGTATACAATTTGATATCTATCAATGTGGTATACTATAATTAGAAATCTAATAAGGAGGAACATATGAGAAAACATTATATCGGAATTGATGTTTTAAGAGGTTTAGGAATCTTTAGTGTAATTAGTCTTCATACTGCTTTTTACTATTTTGATGGAATTTTTGACCTAGACTTAAATGATCCTCCATTAATTATTACTATAATTGGATTTTTGCTTATGTTTGCAGGTCTTTTTGCGATGATAAGTGGGTTTGTTCATACACTTCAAGCTTATAGAAAAATAAAAGAGAAGAATTTTTCTTTAAAGGATACCTTAAAATATTCTGTTATAGCAGGGTTATATATTCTAGTAATCGCTTATTTTTACTTTTTAGTAACAGGACCTGGAATTATATTATTTAATACAAACAGTTATGATAATAGTATATTAGTTGAACTAATAAAAAATGGAAGACTTATTTTTCCTTCCCAAGAAAGAATATTATATATTGATAGTTTAGTTATGATTGGCTCTAATATTATATTGGTAAGTCTAATTACTATTTTAGGATTTAAACTAGTCAAAGATGATAATAAAAGAAGTTTGTATTTATACATAGCTGGAGTGATTATTCTAGTAATTAGTATTTTTAGAATTCCTCTTTTTGATACTTATCTAAGAGCAAGAAATGATAGCAATTATTTTGTTGTATTAATTCTTAACTGGTTCGTTAATAAGAATAATCCTGTTTTACCATTCTTAGCATTTGCTTTATTTGGTGGATGGTTAGCCACTTTAATTATGAATGGTGATGTAAAGAAAACAAGATTATATACTATAACAAGTGGTGTGTTATTCATTATCATCGGATTATTCATTTATGTTACCGCAGAAGAAACGATGTTAGAAAGAAGAATTGATTATACCTGGTTTGGAATTGTGGTGTTTCAAATTGGGTTATTTAAGTTAATGATTTTAGGCTTCTTAAAAATATATGATAAAAAATATTCACAACAAGATATAAATATAGTTTCTAGATTTCTATATCGCTTTGGGATAGCCGGACTTACAATATTTTTTATTGAACAATTATTTTCTTCTAGTTTAAAAGAGATTATGCTTTTATTTAATAGTGATCTATATTTAAGTATTCCTACTTCTATTAGTATAGGTGTTGTATTAGCTTTTATTTGGGGACTATTATTAATTGTATGGAGTAAATACAATTATAAATATGGTATTGAATATTTCTATACGAGAATTATGAGAAAATATGGAGGAAGTGAAAAGGAATCTAAATTAGAAGAGTAGGGGTAATTATGAATCTACTAAAAGGTTTATATGATTATACAAGATTAGTTTTTCATAGGAAATATTATTCAGAGAGAAAAATCAAAAAATACAATAAAAAACAGTTAAAGAAAATCTATAATTACGCTATTGAAAATAGCTCCTTTTATAATGAGTTATATAAAGATAAAGTATTTAAGACAATGAATGATTTCTATAATTTGCCTATCATTAATAAAAAAATAATGATGGATAATTTCTCAGAACTTAATACACACCAATTAGATAAAGATGAAGTGTTGGATTATGCTGTTAAAATGGAACTAAGTAAGGACTTTTTAGGATATTATAAGGATAAATTTGTTGTAGGATTATCAAGTGGAACAAGTGGTAATAAAGGATTATATCTAACACCAAAAGAAATGACAGAGAGGTTACCTTTTGTTTTCTTAGCTAGAGGAGGATTCCCTTTAAGGTTATTACCTTATAATATTTTATTTATGTTAAGAGTATTTTCACAAGGATTTGACGATATTAATTCGAAAATTGTGAGTTTAACATATTTATCAACAATGGAAGAAATTGATATTGTAATATCAAGAATTAATGATTTAAATATAAATATATTAATGGCACCTCCTAGTTTTGTTAGACAACTAATTCCTTATAAAGATAAAATAACTACCAAAATAAATACAATTATGACTTATGCAGAGGTCCTTGAAGAAGAGGATAAAATTAGATTTAAAAAGGACTTTAATGCTAAAGTAATAGAAATATATCAAGCAAGCGAAGGACAGATGGCAAGTGCTTGTAAACATGGATATCTACATATTAATGAAGATTTAGTATTTATAGAATTATATGATGAAGATAACAAACTTATCACAGAAAAAAATGTTATTGGGCATAAAATGGTAATTACTAATTTAGTTAACTACGCTCAGCCATTAATTAGATATGAAATGAACGATATGATTATACTAGATTCTAAATGTTCTTGTGGATCAAATTTTAGAAGAATAAAAAAGGTACTAGGGAGACATGATGATTTATTATACTTTTTTGACTCCAAAAAGAATAAGAAATATATATTTCCTGATTTATTTGTAAGATGGATAATAGTAACTTCTGAGAATATTAGAGAATTCAAAGTAATTCAGGATGAAATAAATCAAATTAGTATTCACTTAGATCTTATCGATATTTCGAAAACTGATATTGGTTCTAAACTTGATAAGAAAATTAGGAAAGAACTAATTCAGTTTGATATCTTCGATTGTGTTATTGATATAAAACTAGCAGAAATAAAACTACCAAAAGAGAAAAACAAGTATAAAAGATTTATCAGTAATATTCATTAGTAATATAACTATGTTTAATTAATGTAATTCTCACTATAAGGAGGTTAGTTATGGCTTTATTAGAACGCATTCAAGAAGATATTAAAATAATAGAAGGTAGAAAAACAAAACGATATAGAGATATTGCAAGACGTTATAAAAAGGAGATTAACAAATTAGATATTTCTAATATATATAGTTTATGTGAATCACTGTTAAAAATTCGAAGTGGGGCAGAAACAACAATTGCATATCAGATTATTTTTGATAATAAAATGAAATATGATCAATTTACTTTTGCTGTTTTTGAGAAGTGGCTTTATGAATATATTGAAGACTGGTGGGATTGTGATGATTTCATGACGCATGCATTTCAATATGTATTAATGATGTATCCAGAAAACATGAACAAAATAAAAAAATGGACAAGTCATAAGAAATTTGCTGTTAAGAGAAGTGCTGCGGTTATTCTAATTAGACCTGCACAAAAGGGATTATTAGATAAAAACATCATTTATGAGATTTGTGATTTACTTATGGATGATCCTCATTATTTAGTTCAAAAAGGATATGGCTGGTTATTAAAAGAATCCAACAAGAATTATCATGACTCACTAATATTATATTTAGAGAAGAATGTTATGAATATGTCTAGAACTGCTTTTAGATATGCTTTAGAAAAACTACCTATAGAAGATAAGAAAAGATTAATGAAATTATGATTCTTATGAATAAACTATAATTAAGATATAGAGGTGATAATGTGAACCTAGTTAAATGGCTTTTAGAGGGAGACATCTCAATTCAATATCAAACATACCGTGATTTATTAGGGATTAATAAAGAATTTCTTCAAGAGAGAATATCTACTGAAGGATTTGGGAAAAAATTGTTAGACCTTCAACAAGATGATGGACATTGGGGTGGTGGATATTATCATTATAAATGGATAAATACTCACTACACTTTACTAGAGTTAAGAAGACTGAATATTAAACCTAATAAGAGAATCATGAATGTTATATATGATATCCTCCACAATATGAAAACAAATGATGGAGGAATTATGCCAAATCCCAAGATATGGACTTATAGTGATGTTTGTATTAATGGTATGGATTTATTTGTAATGTGTTATTTTAAAGTAAATATTGATGAACTAAAATCCATTATTGATTTTATAATTACTCAACCACTATCTGATGGAGGATTTAATTGTTTGTATAACTATCCTAAATATGGAGCTAAGCATAGCTCATTACATTCTACAATTTCATTAATTGAAGGATTAAATGAATATATTAATAATGGATATAAATATAGAGTTAAAGAATTAATTGAGATAAGATCCAAAGCAATTGAATTTGTTTTAGTACATAGATTATATAAATCAGATAAAACTGGAGAAGTTATTAAAAAGAGTTTTACCATGTTATCATATCCACCAAGGTGGAAATATGATATCTTACGTGCATTTGAAGCAATCATGAATGCTCGAATTGAATATGATGAAAGAATGAATGATGCATTAGAATTAATTATCCAGAAGAAAAGGAAAGATGGTACATGGCCAGTTCAAAATAAACATCAAGGTAAAGTTCATTTTGATATGGAACCAATTGGTAAAAGTAGCAGATGGAATACACTAAGAATACTTAGAGTATTAAAATATTACAAACCTGAGTTATACAAGGATATGGTATAATAATATTAGAAATAAAGATGATGATTTATATAGGAAATGAGGGACAAATTATGAAAATTATAGAATATAACGACTTATACGCAGAAAAAGTCGCTGAAATGTGGAATAAAAGTAACTCAAACTGGGAGAACTCAGAATCTAAAATGTCAAAAGGAGACGTAATAGCTACTGAATCAAACTCTGGAAATATAAAGCTTTATATAGCTATTGATAATGATGAAGTTGTCGGATACTGTAGTTTATCAGAATATAAGTATGACGAAGGAGCTTCGTATTTACCATTGTTAAATGTTACACCTGAATATCACGGAAAGAAAATTGGTAAAGCATTAATCTTGAAAGTTTTAGAAGATGCTATAGATTCTAGATGGCCAAGATTTGATTTGTTTACTTGGAGTGGAAACATAAAAGCTATGCCACTTTATAAAAAATGTGGTTTCTTTTGGGAGAGAGGAAACAGTAACGTTCATCTAATGAACTTTATTCCTTATCTTTTTCAAACAGAAGCACTTAAAGAATATCTAAATAAAATTGATTGGTACAAAGATAGTAAAAGAGTAATTGATATGGAACAAGATGGAATTGAAAAATCTGGTTTTGAATATTATCGATATGATTTTGAAAACCAAGAAACAAAATTATCTGTTGAATATGAAAAAACAGGTCGAGGATTAAGATATATAGAAACTCCAGATTATTTAATTGAGATGATAATTGATGAACATGATTTAGTATTTAATAATGAATATGATGTTAAATTTAGACTTGTAAATAAATCAAAAAGGAATTTAGAAATAAAATTTGAAGGAATTAACAATAAAAATATTACTTTCTCAATGAATAAAACTATTAATGTAATAGATGAAATTACCATTATTAGTGCGTTTCATGTTGGAGTAATTAAAAAGGATCAAAATAAAGGAGAAACACACCCAGTTATTGAGGCTAATTTATTAATAAATGGCAAACTAGCAAATTTAAAAATAGGAATTGAACCTAAATTCCCAGTAAAACTTAAACTTAACGGAGTTGAGTTTAATCATGTTCTAAATAAAGAGTATGAATGTTACTTAGACATTGAAAACAATCTTCCAACAAAAGAAAATTTCGAAATAAAACTACCTAGTAGTTTTGTTGATTTTAAAGGGAATATTAGTATTGAACTTGATTCTTTAGAAAAAAGATCAATAAAACTTAAATATTCACTTAAAGATTACGGATATTATAATGAAATAGCATCGATAACTTATGATAATAAAATTGTAAAAAAACGAATTTCTTTTCCTTTTAAAGGATCAAATACTTCCTTTAACTGTCTAATGGAAGATAAAGCTTATCTAATAAGTGGGAACTATGTATTTGTTCTTGATTTACAAAATCATTATATGGGTGTTGTAAATCAATATGGTTCAAGAGCGCAATCCGCTTTCTTTGTTCCTCAAATTGGGATGCCTTATAGTTTAGAATTTAATAACGTTAAACCAACAATTGAATTTACATCAGATAATGATTTAAAAATCATATTCAACTCAAAAACATTTAAGGATGTTCAAGTAATAGTTTATGTAAATCATAATTATGGAATCTTAACTGTAAGTTACGAACTTATCAATAATGGAGTAACTAAGAATTTATCATTATCAATACCAATGGCGTATAGCTTGAAAGATAGTATTATTCCTTATAAAGGAAAACTACTAGAAGTAATTGGGAATGATGGTTCTGGACTTCAAAATATAAATCACGAGTTAGTTGATGAGAATTGGTTATATAATGATACACTAAAATATGGAGTAACTTGGGATAACAAAGAAGAGATGATAATTAGTGATTGGAAAATGACGTTTGATAAGACAAACATTGAATTAAATACCGGAGAATCGTATCTAAGTTCAAAATTCTATTGTTCATTTGTTCATCCTAATGTTAAAGAGTTTAGAGCTTTTTCTGGAAATAAAGGAACTAGAAAAAAAGTGAAATACTTAGAATTGAATATAAACAATGGTAATCCTTTTTCAAAAGGAGCAGTAGAAGTAGGTCTTATTAACAATAGAAAAACAGATATCTCTGGAACAATTTGTGTTGATGAGTTATCTGCATCTATTGATTCATCGTTAAAAGTTAATCCAGGATTTATGAAAATTAAGGTATCATTAAGAGATAGATTAGTTACATACAATAGATTAGTTCATGAAATAAAAGGAGATATAGATCTAACTGAAAAAGATGGTGTCTTGGAAGTATCTAATGGTGTTTTATCATTTAAAGCATCAGCCAATTATGCAGATTCAATTTACTCATTAAAGTTCGCAGGATATGAATGGCTAGACTCTAACTATCCAACTCCAAAAGAAAGAGTTTGGTGGGCAGATTTTGTTGGGGGTATAACTCAACGCTCTCAAGGTATTCAAGATAATACAGCTTTAAAAGAATCACGTTCAGTTGAATTCATTAAGCTAATTGATAATTTTGGTAATGAGTGGCAAGGAATCAAGGTATCACTAATCATTGAAAAAGATCCTGATTTAAAAGGACTAATCTATGATACTTATTGTTTAACTCTCCCTGGAGTTAAACTAATACATACATTTTCAAATATAACTAACAATTCAGGAAAACTAATATTTAAAAAAGCATTTCATCGTTTTACTACATTAAAGATTGACGATGATCCATTTGCAGTAACATTTAAAAGCAATAATACTAACTACAAATGCAATGATATAAGTGTCGAAGTATTAGCTGATAAACTAGCAATACTCGAAGGTAATAGAAACTACAAACTAGGGATTTATAATAAGAAAAATGATTTGTTATTAGAGACTCAAACTGGTTATAATATTATGTTTTCTCAAAGTAAGATAGATATCCCAGATAAAGAAAGTAAACAACTAGCTGGAGATTATATTATTTTTACAAAAGAAGATATAGATAAAGATTGTTTAATAGATTTAGATAATATTGAATTTAAGTTAAAATTTTTACTAGGAG
>JAOZRX010000022.1 GCA_029939945.1 Candidatus Izemoplasma sp.
TACCCGAGAAGCCCCTACTTCAACAATGTCTATTGTAAGTAGTGGGAGTGTTCACCCTGTTTATACTCATAAAAAAAATACTTCAATGAAGTATTTTTTATTTGATTTATTTTACTGCAGCGTTTACTAATTCTAAGAAAGAATTAGCATCTAAACTAGCTCCACCAACTAGTGCACCATCAATGTCAGACATTGAGAGTAACTCTTTGATATTAGCTGGTTTTACACTTCCACCATATTGAATACGCATAGCTTCAGCAGTTTCGTTATCGTATAAAGCAGCAACAATATTTCTAATAGCTTTGATAGTATCATTAGCCATCTCAGAAGTTGCAGTTTTACCTGTTCCTATAGCCCAGATTGGTTCATAAGCAATTACTAATTCTTTGATTTGTGTATTACCTAATCCCTGTAATGCATTTACAACTTGTGCTTTAACAAATTCAACAGTTTCATTTGCTTCTCTAACTTCTAAACTTTCACCAACACATAAGATTGGATTTAATCCATATTTAAATGCTTGATGAATTTTTTTATTTACTGATTCATCTGTTTCATTATAATACGCTCTTCTTTCACTATGTCCTAAAACAACATATTCAACACCTATATCTTCAAGTAGTGGTGCACTAACTTCTCCAGTGTAAGCTCCACTATCTAAATAATGCATAGTTTGAGCACCTATTCTTAAGTTATCTCCTTGTCTTTTTACAAGGTCTCTAAGTAGTGGTGATTGAGCACATATAACACTTTCTACTAGCTTATTTGATGGCACTTTCATGTTTACGTTGTAAACAAATTGTAAAGCTTCATCTCTTGTTTTGAACATTTTCCAGTTCCCGGCAATTATTGGTTTTCTCATTTTTTTCATCCTAACTAAATTTCTTTTTTATAGTTCGTCTACGCAAGCAACACCAGGTAATGTTTTACCTTCTAAATATTCAAGTGAAGCTCCTCCACCTGTTGAGATGTGTGTAACTTTATCAGCATATCCATTTTGTATAACTGCGGCAGCACTATCTCCACCACCTATTATTGTAGTTGCATTTTCTAATTTACTTAATGCTTCACAAACTCCAATTGTTCCACCTGCAAAATTACTAAATTCAAACACTCCAACAGGACCATTCCAAACAACTGTTTTAGCTGTTTTTAGTATTTCATTAAATTTCGCTAAAGTTTTAGGTCCAATGTCTAATCCCATTTGATCCTTAGGAATCTTATCGAAGTCTACAACTGATGTTGGTGTTTCATTACTGAAATCTGTCGTAATTATTATATCATCAGCTAAAACTATTTTTCCTTTACCTTCATCAAGTAATTGTTGAGCTAACTCAAGTTTATCATCTTCACATATTGATGTTCCAATTTCTAATCCCATTGTTTTAAAGAATGTATAACTCATTCCTCCACCAATTAAAATCTTATCTGCTTTTTTAAGTAGATTAGTAATTACCCCAATTTTGTCTCCAACTTTGGCACCACCTAAAATTGCTACAAAAGGTCTTGCAGGTTCATCTACTGCTCCACCAATAAATTTAATTTCTTTTTCAAGTAAGAATCCAGCAGCTACTTCATCTATATTCGCAGCGATTCCTACATTTGATGCGTGACTTCTATGAGCTGTTCCAAATGCATCATTTACAAATACGTCACCAAGTGATGCCCAGTAAGCTCCAAGATCAGGATCGTTTTTAGATTCTTTTTTCCCATCAATGTCTTCAAAACGTGTATTTTCAAACATCAAGACTTCTCCTGGATTTAAAGCTTTAATAGCTTCTTCTAGTACTATTCCTCTAGTATGAGGAACAAATTTAACTTCTTTACCTAGATATTCTGCTAACTTTTTAGCAATAGGTGCTAAGCTTTTTCCAATTTTATCTTCTTCTGTTTTTACTCTTCCTAAATGAGAGAATAAAACAACTTTTGCATTATGTTCTATCACGTAATTGATTGTTGGTAAAGCTTGAACGATACGGTTATCATCTGTGATAACTGAATCTTTCATTGGTACGTTGAAGTCCACTCTAATTAAGACAGTTTTACCTTCAACAGATAAATCACTAACTATTTTTTTTGCCATTCTTATACCTCCTATTTATTTCTCCAAATACATTATACTAAAAAATACATATAAAATCTATGATTATAGTTAATGTAAACACTTTCTTTTGCAAACTAAATAATATTTTGAAAATAATTACTTATTATTTCAATTCTTTTATGTTGTTTCCTTACTTTTGTTACGTTAACTTCAATAATTAATTCATCTAAGTTTTTAAAAATTAATAATGTGTGTTTTGAATCAACTTTTCGATATGACAATACTTCATTGTAATTAACAAACATCATATTATATTCTCTGAGAGATTTAGTAGGATATAAAAAAGTATATTCATCAATATAAATTGGAATATTATCTCTTTCATTCAAGAGGTTAATTACAGCTTGTCTTCTTCCTTCATATGTAGATAAGTTTTCCATACATAATGTATTAATATATTTCTTTAGTCCTGTATTCAACATAATATCTTTGATACCATCAAAGACACTTATACCAATATCATTTCTTCTCATGTAATACATTCTATCACCTAATATTATTATACAGATGAATTTATATAAATCTATTCTTTTTAGTTGATAAATAACTGATAAATCCAAACAAAAAAGACAAACCTGAGTTTGTCTTTTAACAATATTATTTAATTCTTAATTCTGTTTCAGGATCAAAGAAATGAACTTTACTCATTCCAAATGCTAATTGAATTTTGTCTTCAATGCCAAGGTCTGCACGAGCTTTAACTTTTGCCACAATCATACTTTCCCCAAATTTAGCATGAATATGAGTTTCAGAACCAAGTAATTCCGCAACATCAACTACTAAATCAACCAAAGAATCTTTAGATTCTGCAATAACTTCTGGATCATCAGAAATCTCTTCTGGTCTAATTCCTAAGATTACTTCTTTACCTAAGAAATTATTTTTCTTAAGTAATTCTAATCTATCTTTTGATACTTTTACACTAATTCCGTTACCTACGAATGTGTCTTTTTCAACTTTTCCAGCAACAAAGTTCATTGGAGGTGTTCCAATAAATCCACCTACAAACAAGTTGTTAGGATTGTCGTAAATATTTTTTGGAGCTCCAACTTGTTGGATGTATCCATCTTTCATAACAACAATTCTAGTAGCCATTGTCATAGCTTCTATTTGGTCATGTGTTACATATACAGTAGTTGTTCCAATTCTTTCATGAAGTTTAATAATTTCTGCACGCATTTGTACACGTAATTTTGCATCTAAGTTTGAAAGTGGTTCATCCATTAAGAATACTTTTGCATCCCTAACAATAGCGCGACCTAATGCAACACGTTGTCTTTGTCCACCAGATAAAGCTTTAGGTTTACGATCTAAATAAGCTGTAAGTCCTAAAATATTAGCTGAGTTATTAACTCTTCTTTCAATTTCATCTTTAGGCATTTTTCTTAATTTTAATCCAAACGCCATGTTATCATAAACAGTCATATGAGGATATAATGCGTAAGATTGGAAAACCATTGCGATATTTCTATCTTTAGGTGCCACATCATTTACTAATACATCATCAATATATAATTCTCCTGCTGTAATTTCTTCAAGTCCAGCAACCATTCTTAATGTAGTAGATTTACCACAACCAGATGGTCCTACAAATACAATAAATTCTTTGTCTTTAACCTCTAATGTAAAGTCAAAAACTGCTTGAACACCATTATCATAAACTTTATCAAGTGCCTTAAATTTTAATGTAGCCATTCTTTTCATCTCCTTTTAAATTTCACTAACATAATTATATAAAAAACAATGATTTTTTTCTATGTGCAAACTGCACAAAATCATTGTTTTAATAGTTATATAGCATATAAATTGCATTTGCTCCTTTAAATGTTTTTACATTTATCTTTGTAACTTCAATAAAATTATCAATTCGGTAATTTAATGTATTCCGGTGCATATATAGTTTCTTTGAAGTTGAACTAGAATTCATATTATTGTTAATAAACTCTCTAACTGTTGTGATTACTTCGTTATTAACTTTTTTTGAAATGTATTTAATAATTTTTTTCTTCAAAGGTTCTTTATTTTTAATTACTGTATAAGCTATTATATCTTCAAAGTAGTAAACTCCATATTTTAAATCTTTTAAGAAACAATCAACATTCTCTTTTAAGAAGAAGTCTTCTTTTATGTAAGGTTCTATAAACATCGTTATGTCTTCATTAAAATCCTGAATAATTAGGTCTCTAAACGATTCAATGTCGATAGGTTCCTCATTATAGTAATCAGTGTCGATAATCGTTAAGATATCATTCTCAACTTTTTCAACAGTAAAAGAAGATCCTATCATACTGAATAGATCAATAATTTCACTTTTTAATTCATTTTGGTGAATATAGATTCTTCTTCTCATTGTTACCACCTAATCATCATTATAGCACAAAAAAAGGCAGTTGAACTGCCTTTTTACTATATTTGTTTATATAATTTGCTAATATTTTCTTTGGTAAATCCAAAGAATTTAATTGCATCATTTGCAGGAGCACTAACTCCAAAACTATCTATTCCAAGAACAGTGTTTGCATAACGATACCATAAATCAGGACTTCCCATTTCAATTGCTATACGTTTAGTACATGAACTTGGCAATACTTCTTCTTGATACTCTTTAGAAGTATATTTGAATATATCCATTGAAGGCATTGAAACTACTCTTACACTAATTCCTTCTTCAGCCAGTAGTTTTTGTGTGTCAAGCGCTAGTCCCACTTCACTACCTGAAGCAATTAGTATTCCTTCGAAGTTCTTTGAATCACTAATTACATAAGCTCCTTTTTTAAAATCACGATAATGCGTTTTAACTTTTACTTCAAGATTTTGTCTTGATAATGAAATTACTGAAGGAATCTTTTTAGACTCTAAAGCATATCTAAAACTATATGCTGTTTCATTTGCATCACATGGTCTAAGTACATTAATGTTAGGTGTTGTTCTAAACATTGATAACTGTTCAATTGGTTCATGAGTTGGTCCGTCTTCCCCAACAGCTATACTATCATGAGTGAATACATATAGTGATGGTATTCCCATCAATGCAGCCATTCTTATGGCTGGTTTCATATAATCAGCAAAGACAAAGAATCCTCCGCTAAATCCTCTTAAGTGATGCAATGTTAATCCATTTACGATTGCAGCCATGGCATGTTCTCTAACTCCAAAACTAATATTTCTACCTAGAGGATTCTCTTTTGAGAAATCTCCATTAATTCCTTTAGCTTTTGTTGATTTAGTTAAATCAGCGCTACCACCAATTAACTCAATTAAATTTTCAGATAAAGTAGTTATTACTTTTCCTCCACTAACTCTTGTTGCTTCGTTAGTTCCTACTTCAGCAATTTTTAATACTTCATCATAATCTATATCTAAGACACCCTTAATAATATTTTCTAGTTTAAGTGCTAGTTCTGGATATTTTACTTTGTAGTCTTCAAATAAGATATTCCATTCATCTAGAGAACTTTCTCCTCTTTGAACAGTATTCTTAAAGAAATCATCATACACTTCATCAGGTGCGTAAAACTCAGGATAATTATAATCTAAAGTCTTTCTCATATTGTTTGTTTCTTCAATACCCATAGGTGACCCATGAGTAGCCGATTGCCCCGCTTTTGAACTTCCATATCCAATAATTGATTTTACTTCAATAATTGAAGGTTTGTTTGTTAATTTAGCTTTATCAATAGCTTTATTTAATTCTTCTAAATTATTCGCATCTTCTACTCTTGAATAATCCCAATTCATTGCTTCATATTTCATTTTTGTATTTTCAGTATTAGCCCACTTTAATGGTCCATCTAACTGGATATCATTTGAATCATATAATACGATTAATTTTTCTAACCCGATATGTCCAGCTAAACTAATAGCTTCTTGAGTAACTCCTTCTTGAAGGTCTCCATCTCCACAAATAACGTAAGTATAATGATCAATTACTTTAAAGTTTTTTTTATTAAAAGTAGCGGCTAGATAACTTTCAGCAATTGCCATACCTGCAGCCATTGCAATCCCTTGTCCTAATGGTCCACTTGTTGTATCGATTCCTTCAGTATGTAAATATTCAGGGTGTCCTGGAGTTAAAGAATTTAGTTGTCTAAATTCTTTTAAATCATCCATTGAAACCTTATATCCTGATAAATGTAAAGTTGGATATAGCATACCTGATGCATGACCTGCTGCTAAGATAAAACGATCTCTATTAAACCATAAAGGTTCATTTGGAGTAACTCTCATATGTTTAGTATATAGTGAATATATCATTGGTGCTGCCCCTAGTACAATTCCTGGATGTCCACTGTTTGCTTTATTGATACAGTCCATTCCTAAAAATCTTATTGCATTAATTGATTTTTCCATTATTTCTCTCCTCTTTTATTTTATATATTGTAACTGAAAATAATTACAATTTTAATAATTTCTTCTCGATAAACATTATACAATAAAACTAACTAAATTCAAACATATAGGAAAAAAAGAACCTTATTTCAATTAAGGTTCTTTTTACATTTAAAAATCATATATTAAATACAATCTATTTAACAATCTCTAAGATATTTGAAAGTTCCCTTTCACTAAACTCTAAATTATTCAAGGCTTCTAAATTAGAATTTAATTGACTTAATCTACTAACTCCAATTAATACTGTAGAAATGCCTTTTTGAGCGCAAGTCCAAGCAATTGCCATTTGAGCAAGAGATTGTCCTCTTTTATCGGCAATTTCTTTAAGAGCCACTAATTTTTTTCTGAGTTCTTTAGTTACATTCCCTTCATTTAGGAATGGAACATCAGGATTTCCAATTCTAGAGTCTTTAGGAATATCATTAATATATTTAGCTGTAAGTAATCCTTGAGATAATATACTAAAAGGAATAATTCCAATACCTTCTTGTTCCATTACCTCATCAAGTCTTGTATCTTGAATCCAACGATTCAACATTGAGAAACTAGGTTGATGAATTAATAGTTTTACACCATATCCGTCAAGCAATTCTTTAGCTTTTTTAGCTAAATCTATTGGATAATTTGAGATTCCTACGTACAGTGCTTTTCCTTGAGTTACTATATCGGCTAAAGCCTTCATTGTTTCTTCTAGAGGAGTATTATAATCAGGTCTATGATGATAGAAAATATCAACATAGTCTATTCCTAGTCTTTTAAGAGATTGATCAAGTGAAGCTATTAAATACTTTCTACTTCCCTCATCTCCATAAGGACCTTCCCACATCCCATAACCTGCTTTTGTGGAGATGATTAATTCATCTCTATAAGGAGCTAATTCGTTAGCTAGTATTTTACCTAAGTTTGTTTCAGCACTTCCCCCAGGTCTTCCATAATTATTCGCTAAATCAAAATGAGTAATCCCACTATCAAAAGCTTTTAAAATAATTTCTTTTACTTCTTCAAATGGTTTCTCATACCCAAAATTCTGCCAAAGTCCAAGTGAAAGCTGTGGTAGTTTTAATCCGCTTTTTCCAACTCTATTATAAGGCATATTTTGATATCTATCTTTCGCAGCTATGTACATAAAAAAACCTCCTACTTTAATTTATTCAACATTTCATTATAATCTGTTTCACTTATATCAAACTGTTTCTTTAATCTCTTGAATACTCTGCTGATTGGCTCTTCTCTTTCATACCATTCAATTTTACGATATTTATCTTCAATATAATTTACACAATGATTTTTATATTTTAACCAATTGTTAAATGGATGATCGATTGTTAAGCGATTTCTTAAAGGTAAATCAGTAAGATAATTAATAGATTCTTTTAAATGAATATCTTTCACATTGCTTCCAACCATGATAATAAATTCTCCAGCTTCTACTCTGAATTCAGCAAAATCAACAGCGTAAATCGCAAATGATCTTTTATCTAGTTTAATTGTAATGTCTTTGCTTTTCCCTTTTTTAAGAAAGACTTTTTTAAATCCTTTTAATTCTTTAAGTGGTCTAGGATAATATGACAAAACGTCATGAACATATACTTGAACTACTTCATGTCCGTCATATTCTCCAATATTTTTAATATTAACAGTTACTTCAAGAGTATCTAATTCTGTTAATGTCTTTTTAGATAATCTTAGATTTGAATAAACAAATTTAGTATAACTTAATCCGTATCCAAACGGATATCTTACTTCATATTTATGGGTATCGTAATGACGATATCCATTGCTTAAGATATCTCCATAGTAATTCACGCTATCTGTTTGAGAAGGATAATTTCTATAATTTGGAGTATTTTCAATATTTAGCGGGAATGTTTCAGATAATCTTCCACTAGGGTTAACTTCACCTGTTATTACTTTTCTAAGAGCAACTGCGTTAGCCCCTCCTAAAAACCAAGCTTCAACAATAGCGTTTGAATCTTCAACTATTTCAGAAACATCTAATGCTGAACCATTATTAAGAATAACAATTATATTTTTATTATATTTAGATATCGTATTGAATACATCGATATGTCCTTTTGGTAAAGACATATGTATTCTTTCTTTTCCTTCTGTTTCTAAAGAAGGAGTTGTTCCACTAAAGAAAATAACTGTTTCATTTTCTTTAGCTACTCTCATAACTTCAACAAGTAATTCATCAGAAGTATTTTCTTCTATATAACCTCGAGCATAATCAACTTCGAAATGCTTACTAAATTCATCAAAACTATTTTCTAGAATATAAGGTTTAAGAGTTGCACTACCACCTCCGTTTACACGAGGGTTTTTAACAAAATCTCCAATTAGTCCTATTTTTTCAGTATCTTTCAAAGGCAATATTCCATCATTTTTAAGTAATACGATAGCTTCTTGCGCTACTTTCTTTGCAACAGAATGAGAAACACTCAAATCTATTTTTAGTCCTTTATTTTTATTTAATTCCAACTTGTCATATAAATCTAAAAGTGGCTCTAAACTATTATCTAATTCTTCCATTGATAATTTCCCATCTTTAATTGCTTCAACAACTTCAGAATTAAAAGCACTTTTTCCTGGCATTTCAATGTTCATTCCGTTTATGATACTTTTTATCTTATGTTGAACACCACCCCAGTCAGATACTACAGCGCCTTTATATCCCCATTTATCTCTTAGAATATCTTTTAATAACAACCTAGATTCTCCTGCGTAATGTCCATTCACTTGATTATAAGAGCTCATTATCATATATGGATTAGCTTCTTTTACAACCATTTCAAAAGGTAATAGATAAAACTCATTAAGAGTTCTTTCATCAATAATCGTATTTACAAACCTTCTTTGAGTTTCTTGTTCATTTAAGGCGAAGTGTTTAACACAAGCCCCAACGCCAGTACTTTGAAGACCATTAATAAACGCAGTAGCCATTTTACCACTTAGATAAGGATCTTCGCTATAATATTCAAAATTACGTCCTCCTAGAGGACTTCTTTTTAAATTAACTCCTGGTCCAAGTAACACATCTACATTAAACATATTACATTCATTTCCAATTACTTTTCCTACTTCAAAAATTAATTCAGGATTAAAAGTCGCAGCCATAGCTGCTTCGTTAGGAAACATCGTTGATTTATCAAGATTTTCTTCTTCGAAAAATCCTAATTTATTTCTAATATCTTTATATACTCTAACCCCATGAGGACCATCCGCTACTAAGATTTCTCTTATCCCTAGTTTCTCATTTCCAAGAAAATGCCATAAATCATTTCCACTAGTCCAGTTGGCTTTTTCTAAAATAGTTAATTTATTTAATATATCTTTATGTTTCATAACAAACCTCCAAAGTGTTAAAAAGCCCAAGTAAACTTTTTTACTTGGGCTTTAAATATTATTCTCCTTGTACTATATTAGAAATCTCTTCAGACTGATAAACTCGAACATAATCTACTTCTAAACTAGTTGGGAAGATAGTATTATCTACACCCTCTGCTCCACCCCAAGTACCACCAATCGCTACATTTAATATCATAAAGAAATTACCATCAAAAGGCCAATGTTCACTAGTTGGACATTCTGAATAACTACTTGGAGTATAAGTATAATAGTTTTCTCCATCCATAAAGAACTTAATCTTATTTGGTAACCATTCTACTTTATAAATATGAAACTCTTCAGTAACATCATCATATTTTGAGGTACTTCCACCTTTTTGAGTTCCATCTTGTCCATTAAATCTACTTGAATGAATCGTTCCATGGATTACATTTTCGTTATATCCAACATACTCCATAATATCAATTTCACCGCTTGATGGCCATCCACCATATCTTGAATAAGTCGGCATCATCCATATAGCTGGCCAAGTTCCTCGACCTGCGGGAACTTTAGCTCTGATTTCAAAAATTCCATAAGTCCATGAAGCTTTATTATTTGTTGTTATTCTACTTGATGTATAAGCGTGTCCTAAATAATCTTCTAGTTTAGCAGTAATAGTTAAGATTCCGTCTCCAACAGTTGCATTATCTCTTGTATAATACTGCAACTCTTGATTCCCTCCACCATCACCATTAACTTCATAAACCCAATTATCTAAATCTAATGTATCCCCATCAAATTCATCGCTCCAAACTAAATCATACTCAAGAGAATTATAATCATATGTATAACCCATAGATTTACAATAAACTTTGTCATCATCATCACCACTGATATCTCTATCAGGTATAGTTGGTCTTCCATCATCATATGGTTCATCTGTACATGAACTTAATGTGAATATCATTGTAAAGAATAAACTAAAAATCAATATCTTTTTCATATATATCACTACTCTCCTGTTATACCTGTTTTCTCAATTCCTTCAACAAATTGCTTTTGAGCCGCGAAGTAAATAATAAATAAAGGAATCATTGTAAGTAAAGTTGCTGCCATCTTATAAGCTTCACTAAGTAATGCTGTATTATCTTGCCCTGGAATATCCACCGGTCTTTGGAAGAATAACGTTTCAAATAGTCCTAACTGTGTAGGCATTAAATGCACATTATTTCTAACCAATATTTCAGTAACATAAGTCTCATTCCAGTTCCATACAAAACTAAACAAGAATACAACTACGATAGTGCTTAAACTCATTCTAATTGTTATATGCCAAAATTGTTGGTAAGCATTTGCTCCATCAATTTTTGCAGCTTCAAACAATACATTTGGAATCATTTTAAAGAAGTTATAGAATATCAATATTAATATTGCTGAGTTAACTCCTTGTCCGAATAATCCCATCACTAATTGAGGAACAACTGTTCCAATTAATGACATTCCAGTAGCATCTTGAACTGATACAATCATCATAATTCTCGGAATTAAAATGATTGGAACAGGAACAATAAATGATACCAATATTAAAGCAAATAATAATCTTTTAAATCTAAAATTATATCTAGCAAATGCATAGCCAGTTAATGCACTTACTATTGTTTGAGCAATAGCTAAAGTACCAGAGAACCAAATTGAATTAAACAATGTTTTGAATAAATCTAGTACTCTTATAGCCGCTCCAAAGTTTCCAAAATATAGTTTTGCAGGAATCCAATCCACTTCTGGATTAATAACATCAGTAGGACTCATAAATGATAATGAGATCATACTAAGTAAAGGAAACAAGAAAACGTATGAAATTGTAATTAATAAAGCATAAATAATAACTTGTGTTGTAATTCTTCCAATCTTACGTTGATTATGTTTTATTTTAGCATACAAATTAGAGATTTTATCTAAAAATCTTTTAATTGCTTTCATTGTTAACCTCCTTACTAACTGAATCTCTTTTAGCTTTAATTTGCTCGAAATTCAATCTTTGAATTGAAGAAAGTTTAACAGTTTCTGCTTTTTCTTTTGTACCAAGAAGCAATAAAGCAATTCCAACAAAGAATAATACAACTAATGTATAAATCCAAGTATAAGCGCTTGCTAGTCCAAGACCAGCTCCAAAGTTATACATTGCTGCTTTTATTATTTCATAAATTGGGTTGATACTATACATACCAATCTGTACTATGGTAAATATTGCCACTATCAAAGCAGTTGGCTTGATAATCGGAACAGTTATCTTCCATAAAATTTGCCATGTAGTTGCTCCATCAATTTTAGCTGCTTCATATAGTTGAGTATTTATTTTTTGAAGACCATTAATAAATAATATTACAGGTATTCCAGTAAACCAAAGTACCATTGTAAAGTTCTCAAATAAGTTTAATAATCCTCTTGCTGCACTACGGTTATAGTTCATCAACATTTGGAATATTATATTTTCTGAGAAATCACTTAATCTAGTACCACCTGTTTCAATTAATTTGTCCATTACACTACCGCTTAATACAATAACAGGTAAAAAGAATATTGTTCTAAATCCTGATCTAAATTTAATATCACGGTTTAATAATATACCGATAATGAATGATGCAATTACTACTGCTGGAACATAAGTGATTTCTAAAACTATAAAATCAATTAAAGCAGGTAAATAATATAAGTTTCTAAATAATGCCATAAAATAATTATCCATTCCAACAAAGGTTGTTACCCAACCAAGCCCAGTAGATTCTACTTCATAAAAACTTAAATATACCGTATAGAAGAATGGTCCAATAGTAAATATAATGAAACCTATAAGCCACGGTAGCAAGAATAAATAAGCTTGTTTATTTTGATGACTTTTTCTTTGAATTGCTTTTAAAATGTCTTTATCTCTCATCTTTTTAGCCATATTCTAACCTCCCACTACAGTGTAAGATATAGGACTAATAAAGAGACCATTATATTCTACAACATCTTCTGTATAATTTATAATTATTTGTATTCCATTTTCATAAGTATTAACAATAACACCATTTCTAACTACTTCTCTATTAATCCAGTTGCTTCCAATAACATGACTAAGTGCACCATTAACTTCAAAGTAAACATTATCAATTAAATCTTCATATAAAGCATATTCTGTTGAATAGAAGTTTCTTGAATTTGTATCAGTTAATAAATAAGCAGGTTTATCAGTTAAAACAAAACTTGGATAAATATTATAATCAATCATTCTTAAAACATCAGTTTCAGTATAGAAACTAAAGTTAGAATATGGTCCATAAAGTTCCATCGTGTTGTATAAAACAAGTTGTAAGAAAGGTACTGTATCAGTTTCAATTAAGAACTGAGTACCATAAACCGGTGTATGAATGTATCTATCTGTATATTCCCATAAATACATATTTGGTTCATAAGCATTAATAAGCTTAGAATCGTCTAAACTAGCAAATCCATCAGTAATCACAGTTTTTGCTTCATCTCTTGTTAAATCTATCGTTTTATCACTTGTTAAGTTATTTGTTATTCCAGAGATTGTATAAGATGAAACACCAATAGAATTAAAATTATTTGTTTGGTCTAACATCCACTCTATACTCTTAGTTGGTCTTGCGTAGTAGAAAATAGATACGGGATAATTAAATGTTTCAATTAGGTTATACCAAGTACTCTCATGTTGTGAGGCATTTTTATATAATCCCATTGTTTCTTCATTAATATAGTAATATTCATTACAAAATGATATATCAATTCCTACTTCATTAAAATCATTTATCAAATCTTCAAATTCTGATTCTTTACCTATTTTACGAGAGAAATCAGTATCTCGAGGGTCGCCCAAAGTTACTCCTCCATCGTTCCATCCTAGTAATCCAGAATTCACATTTGTGATTCCTAAATCAATCACACTATTTAATATATTTCTAACTCCACTGTGTGTTGTTGTAATTTGGTTATTATATCCTGTGATAGCTTTTTCAACATCACTCATGAACATATCTAATCTAATTGGAATATCAGTGTAAATACTATCTAACTCATGCAAAATCTCTTCATCAATTAAATAATCACGGTATGATTGAGCCATTCCAACATAATCAGCACTTGGAGAAGAAGTTCCGTCTCCTTGTAAGAAATTGTATCTCATATCAACATCAAAATGATTTCTTTCTTCATAAGTTGTTAAATATCCCCAACCAATTTTATTGTAAACTTGGAAGTATTGTTTATTATATTCAAAACGAGGATATGTAAAATTATAATAAGTTAAATTATCTTCAGGCATTGATATAATTTGCAGATATTCTTCACCACTTGTCGCAAATGCGACAAAGGCATTTTGAAGATTTCCGTGAGCCATTCCAAACACTGGCATACTAGCCGTTTTGAAAGGCACATAAGGTTCAGCTTCAATATGGTAGGATACATCTCTTGAAGGGTCTACTCCATAAATTGTTCCTTCATATGGATTAAGTTTTACATTATTATCGTTAAATCTTATTAAACTACCAGACCCATCAGGCACAAGACTATACCCTGGGACTTTATATTTATATGTTTCATCATCTAAATAATCCATTTCTTCAATACTAAATTCTTCATATGCTCCACCACTTGCTCCTAAGAAAGGAGAAATGATAATCGCAGCTAGCGCGTCAATTCCGTCACCAGTAACTTCTTCATCACGAATTTCGTATCTTATTCCATCATTATCAAAATAAATATGAACACTTATCTCAACATCAATAACAATAAAGAATATATCTAAACGATAATGAGAATCATCACCATTTACTTCATATAAATCACTCAAAACACTTGAATATCCAGCACTTGATAAACGTTTAATACTTTTTGAAGTGTCATAATATTCAACACTAATTAATGAATTAGCGAAGCCAGTATATGTTGTATTTAACTTAACTTCTTTATCACGACAAGCATCAAGCAACATTTGATCAGTAACAACATTTTCAGGGTCTTCATCTTCTCTTAAATCGACCATATCATCGCATTCATCGTCAATATCTTTTGAGAATTCAAGATCTGTACCTGTAGTCCAAGTATATCCATTTCTTTTATCATGAATTGCAATTGTGTCTCTTGATTCTCTGAAATAATATTTAAAGTTATCAGTTTCGTAAAGCAATTCTAATTCTGTTGGATCTTCGATTGTATATATTACTTCATCTGGAGGAAGTTTTGTTTCTCTACTAGTAGGAACATAAATAGCTCTTACTACAAGAAATGATGAAAAAACTAAAACAACAAGAAAAATTCTAACTAGTAATCTTTTAGTTAAAAACATTTCTGAACACCTCCTTAATAAGACCAAGAACAAACTGAATTAATTGGTCCCCCATTATTTGAATAAACGCAAATAGTATCATTAAAATTGCCATAAATAACAATGTTAATAAAATACTCTTAAGCGAATTTCTAATTGAATAATTATGCAGTTCTTGAACAGCTAGGAATACTAATAATAACGTCCATCCAATTCCAGCATTAAGTATTGAAGATAAAATAAATACTTCATTATACGTAAAATAATAAGACAAATAAGTAACAAGTAATAAAGCAACTATTACTGGAAGTAATGAGTACATTACTCCTTTATAAATATCTCCTAAACCACCCTCACCATCATTAATTGAACTTACTAAATGGTTACTATATATAAAGAGTAAAGTCATTGTAAAGAAACCGAGTACAATAGCATTTAAATCCATATCAGCGGCTTCTACATATTGGTAAATAAATCCTTTACCAGTAATAAATATTAAATAAGAAACAAAAAACATTCCAAATATTATTGTTGCTCCTTTATAAGAACCTTTAGATTTCTTCTTTATATAATAGAAGCTATCTAAAGGATGTTTAATCAAATTAAACATGTATAATACATCATTAATTATTCTGATTTGTCCTACCTTTTTAACTTTATTAAATGGTTCAGTTAAATAATGGTATTTCTTATTAGTATATTTAATTGTGTAATATCCAATCATGATAACAATAAAACTAAGCAAAAGAAATGGTAAGTTGTTTTGTAAACTAACATTTCTTACTTCCCAGAATGATTGGCTATATAGCCCTCTATTTCCCGAAAGCACAAAATGTCCCATACTCTCTTCATATTCACCTTGAGAATATAAGTTGCGACCGATTTCATTATGAGCTAGCACACTTAATTGATTAAGCATTAATACATTTTCCCATTCTGAAACAGCATCTGCATATTTTCCTTCTTTATATAATGTTAAAGCATTATAAATAGTTGTTGAATACTCAGTTGGAGTATAACTTTGAATAAAAGATTTATCAGAATCTAATGTCCAAAGTCTTCCCTCACTATCTACAGC
Organism: Candidatus Izemoplasma sp.; assembly: GCA_029939945.1. Lineage (GTDB taxonomy): Bacteria > Bacillota_I > Bacilli_A > Izemoplasmatales > Izemoplasmataceae > JAFGXW01. The sequence goes on from JAOZRX010000022.1 coordinate 16,231, forward strand.
AATACTTGTTAAATCAGAATATAATCCTGATACATCTTCTTTATCACTACTAGACCCAAAACTAAATATGTAGTACCCATCGCTAGTAAAAATATTTATTAAACCACTATCACTAGCAGTATAAATAATTCCTTGAGAATCAGTATAAATATCAACAAGTCCTAAATCAAAACCAAAATTAGTATCGATATTGCTTGATCCATCTGTATTATGTTTTTTCAAGTTATTAATATTATTTCCTAAAGAAGTAGAATACTTAATTCCTTCTTTATCAACAAAAACATTACTAAAGTTTACAGGATTTCTATCTCCTACTTGTTCAAGTTGAACATCAGATAAAATCAAGTTTTCCCATAGTTGTTTAGCTGTTAAATTAACTTTATTTGTTGTGAAATAGCCTAAAAATTCTCCACTATCAGACAACTGAATAACACCGTTAAATACACCTTCGGCAACAATAAACATATTGTCTTGGTTATCAACAGCTATTCTTTTAGGACTAAAAGATGTAGCTTCAAAACTTGCGCTTGTTGGCTTAGTATATTTTTCAATAAACGTACCATCAACATTAAATTTAAAGACTGCTTCTGCACTTGAATCAGCAACATATAGTTCATTATCTTCTGTAACGAATACTCCTCTTGGACTTGAAAAGTCAGGGTGTGTAATCTCGTATAATATTTCATCAACAGAAGGATCATAAACGACGATTCTTCTGTTTCCTGTATCCGCAATAAATAAATTATCAAATTCATCTATAAATACATCCTCAGGACTATCTAAATCTAAATCTAAAATTGTTCTATGTGGTAAATATGCATCTTGAGTAACAACAAAGAAACCTTTACGATCTATCGCATAAGTATAAGTTGTTGTGCTAGACGCATCTACTTCTGTAAATGCTAATGTATTTATGGCAATTATCAATAATGATAGAAATAATATTAATTGTTTTTTCATTATTTGATACCCGAATGGCTCATTGTATCCATTACCTTTCCTTGCATAATAATGAATATTGCCAAGTTAGGAACAAACATTATCAATGATGCAGCAGCTGCCATACCTGCTCCAGCAATTGATACTACTTGGTTAGATGTTAAGGTTGTTAAGTAAAATGAGAATGTTTTCTTTGTCTCAGTAATTATATATAAATTACTACTCTCAGTACTATTCCAAATCATTTGGAATGTTAAAATAGCAACAGTTGCAAGTGCTGGTGTTATTAATGGAATAATAATCTTGAATAAAATATGAAAGTCATTTGCTCCATCAATTTTTGCAGCCTCAATCAATTCATCAGGTACTTGATCGATAAACTGTTTTACTAAGAATAATCCAACAGGCATTGCTAAATAAGGAACGATATGAACAAAGAAATTATCATTCAATCCTAAAGTATCAATTACTAAATAACGTGGGATTAACACAGCAATTGCTACAAACATTAATGCCATTTGATTTATTGAGAATAACAATTTTTTACCTTTAAAACTCTTTTTAGATAATGCATATCCTGTACTAGTAGTAATCACTAAAGTAACTACTATAGAAACTACTGTAATAATTACTGAGTTAAATAGATATCTAGTCATCGGTACACCAGTACCAGAAGCTGCTCTAAATAAATCTGTGAAGTTTTTTAGAGTAGGTTTTTGAACTAAAAATCTTGGTGGGAATAAGAATAATTCATCTAAAGGTTTTAACGCTTGACTAAAGATATAGACAACCGGTAATAACATAAAGAAAGCCATCGGGATTAATATTACATAAAACTTAATTTGCGATTTATCAAATTTTTTCGGACTAACTTGCATTGTTTTTAAACTCATGAGATACCTCCTAGTCCCTTTCCCCAAATAGCGTATACGCTACTTTAGAGAATAGTACAATTATAAGTAACAAGACAACACTGATCGCAGCAGCGTATCCCATTTCATAACGAATAAATCCATAATCTTCGATATGGTTAATTATTAATTGCCCTGAATATTGTGGAGTAGGGTTAGCTCCCGATAAAGCTACACCAATATATCCACTATTAAATGCTCCAACTATCGCCATAACTGCACCAAATAACATTTGTGGTTTCATTTGTGGGATAGTAATATAAATTATTTCTTGGAATCTATTTTTGATTCCATCAACGTAAGCTGCTTCATATAATGTTTTATCAACATTTAGAAGCCCTGCAAGCATTGCTAAGAATCCAATTCCCATGGAACTCCATAAGGAAACGAATATCATGATATTAAGTAAATACTCTGGACTTTGTAAAAACTGTATTGCTTCATCAATAAAATCATATTGAAGAAGTAATGCATTAATATATCCATCGTCATTACCACTAAACAAAGTTCTCCAAACAACCGCTATAAATACTCCACCTACCATTGAAGGTGTGTATAGAGCTAGCGAGATTATCTTTCTTGGAGTTGCTTGGATTTGAGATAACATCCAAGCCATTAAGAATGCTAATATGTATCCACCAGGTCCAACAATTATTGCGTATTTTAATGTGTTTGGAATTACATATTTTAAGAAGTTTTCATCTTGTGTAAATAACATAACATAATTAAATGTTCCATATAAATCAGCGAGTCTTGGTGCTTGAATTAAATCAAAATAAGTAAAAGATAATAGTCCAGCAACTAATACTGGTAAAATAATGAATGTAGAAAACAGTAATATATAAGGAAGTATTAGTAATACTGTAGCTACCTTATCTCTATTAATTTCTTTTTTAAAACTATGCAGAGTCTCAGCCATTAGTTATCACCTGCTTCTGCATTGTCCATCTGTTCTTGGATCCAATCTACATCTCTTATATTGTAAGGTTTTAAAATATTTCCTTCATTATCTAAATAACCAAATTCAACCATTTTTCTTTGAATTTCGCGATTTATAATTATTATTTCTTGGTCTATTGCTACTCTAACAGGCGTACCATCAAAAGTAACAGTATTCCAAATATTACTTAATCCTCTTTCAAGCATGTATTGCCCTGGAGTTCTTGGTACGTCTCGTAACCAATTAATTTGTTCTAAAATAATTTGTTTGTCATCATTATCTAAAGGACTACTTTCAATAGCTTCAATATTTCCACTAAGCCATAAGAATTCAGGTCCGTAAGTAGCTTGTAAAGTATAAGCGAATTCAGTTTGAGTTTCTGTACTCATCCACCACTTCATGAATTCCCAGCTACCATCAATATCGTCACTACTCTCAAACATTACTCCTCCAGTCCCGTTCCCAATATACCAACGTTCAACAGAATCAATTTCTTCGTTATATATTCCAGGATAAGGGGCTATTTCCCATTGTCCTACAAGTTCAGGTGCAGCATTTTTAAGTTGCATATAAGTATTAAAATCAATAATACCGACAGGTAATTTATTATATCTGAATGAATTATAAAAGATTGGTACTTGTTCAGGTAAACTATATGTTGTATATAGTTCCCCAAGAAGTTTTAATCCATTATAAGAATTTTCACTATCAATTGTTGTTGTTAATCCATCTTCACTATACAAAGTACCACCATTTTGATAAATCAATGGTGATGTTTGGTAAAACCATTTTAAAGCAGTTCCTCCTGAAGTTGGATAATAGAAGTTCATATCGTATCTTTGTAATGTTGGTAATAATCCTATTACATCATCCCAAGTATCAGGAACTTCTAAGTCAAGAGAATTAAATACATCAGTTCGATAAACTAAAGCGTTAAACTCTAATGTTTCAGGTATTGCGTAAACTCCATCATCTAAAATGTATGGAACTAAAGCTCCTGGAGCAAAGTTGTTTGCTACACTCCAATAATCATCAAATGATGATAAGTCATGAAGCGCTCCACGAATTGCTAAATCAAACGGCATATAACTAGCTAATCCTAAAGCAACATCAGGTGTATTACCTGCTGAATTAGCTAATATTAGTTTGTTAGGATCAGGCATAACACTAATTTTTACTTCTTTCCCTGTATCATTAGAGAAACTAGAATCAGCCATTTTTTGCATAATATCAACGTATGTTAAAGGTCTATTAACCCAAACATCAATTACATCATCTTTGTTTTCAATATCGTATTTGTCGGATGTAAAACTACTAAAGAAATTTTTAAATCCTGACATTGCTCTTACAAAGAATCCTGCATTTGCATCTTCGTAATAATCATCATTAGATACGTAGAACCCATCTAAAAATAATTGTTGATCAGCAATAGTTTCTAAACTATTACCAAATAATAATGTAATACTACTGCTACCACTGTATAAATTATTTAAGTAAAGTGGTAATTCATCAGGGTCTTCTAACATTTTATCAAGTTCAACAGTTGCTTTTTTTAAGTAAGATAAACTTGATGATAAATCTTCTTTATCACTATATTCACTTAACTGTACAACCGTATATTTAACTATTTTTTGATATGCTTCTAAATAATATTGTGTATTTGCGATATATCTTGTTATTTCCCACGTTCTATCTTGATCAATATCTTTACCTGTTATTTTTATTATTTCTAAAGCAAACTGATTAATATGATCAATCATTAACTGCATGTTTCTTAAATATTCAGATAACTCACTTTTTTCAGCTCTAAAAGTGATAGTATGAGTACCTTCTTCTAAATATACTTGATAAGGATTACCTTCATTATCACTTAGAGTTTTATTTCTCCATTTTGTTGGAGTGTAATCAAATCCATAAGACATAAATTCTTTATAAGGTACTTCACCATCAATTTTTATTGATCTAAATACATCAAAATCTGTTTTAAAGTTAGCGTAATGGAATGTTAAATCATATAATCCATCTTCTAACACTTCTACTTCATAAGTAACTTCTTGTCCTGCTTTATACCAAGCATTTCCATCAATAACATTTAATTTCTTATCAATACTATCAAATGGTGTAACTGATGGACTACCATAAGGTATTAAACGAACATATGATGAGTTCTTTTGTGCATATTTTGTAGCATTAGTGAATAGATTAAACTCACTTGCTTGTCCACTATAATCTGCGATATATTCTTCATAGCTCGGAATATATATAGGAGGGTTCACTTCTAAATCTCCAAACTTAAGTTCTCCTGAAGATACGTTTTCAATAGTTACAGTATTAATTCCAACTTCAAAATAGAACAAAAGAGGTTCGTTAGATGTATACGTATTATTGTATAAATCTAAAGGTCTCCATTCTTCAATTTTATTTTGAGATGGTAATGTTTCATCTCCGTAAGTATCAATAGCAAAATCTTTAGTAGAATCTTCCCAATAAAGAGCGACATCTACTGTTTTAGCATCATCAAATTGATACTCTCCATTTACCATAATACTTATTGTAACGTTATTTAAAATAGTTCCTGTGACAATGTAATCAGTATCAATTACATAATAACCAGCTTCAGTTATATCTACCCTATAATTCGCTACTTTCCCAGTTCCTAAATCAGCAACACTAGTTCCAGTATAATCTAGTCTTTCTGTATCTTCAGCTGATGTTAAAACTCCATTATAAGATGGTAAATCGTAATCTATTGTAATATCTTCTAAGTAATCATAATATGTAAAACGAGGGTTATCAGTAGTCTCTTCAAGAAAATCTAAAGCATCTTGATAGTCTTGATAACTAACTTCCTCTCTCCACAAATCTAAATCACTAGTTTGAAATGGCTTAATAATAGCCAAAGCAATTATTGTAACTAAAACAGCAATCAATCCAAGATTAATGTACCTCTTTTTAGTCATATAATCTCCTCCTTATGTAACAATTCTAAGTATAACAATATTAGCCTCAAAAATGCCGTAATAACGGCATTTTTAAGTCTAATTTAATTAATGTTATCATTCAAAATCTTCTTCTGTATATCCATAGAAGTAAATAAGTCCTTCTTGTAAATCATCAAATGATTCTTTGAATCTAGCATTAGAATCTTCATTCCATGTTGGTAGTAATCCTAATACAGCATCTTCAAATCCAGCATCACCTTTTTCAAATCCTCCATTAATATCAGGATTCCAATATTCTTTCCATTCACCAAGGTTTGGTTCTCTACTACCTTCAATAGTGTAGAAGAATGGGAAAGACTTATCAGAAACATCCCAAAATTGTCCAGCTTCATAAATTCTGATAACTTCATGGAATCCAGGCATTACAGTAGAATCACTAAATCTTTGATGTTTAAGTGGCGTATACCATATTTGCATTTGTTCTTCAAATCTGTCTCCTGTAGTTACAGGGAAACTGTCATTAAGTGAACTTGAAGTTTTTTCATTTACTTCGTCAGTGAACATTCCTTCAGCTCTTGCAGTCCAACTTCTTGTATCTGCAATCCAGAATGAAGCAAACGTGTAATTTAATTTAATTTTAGCCTCTTCTTCTTCAGTACATGCAGTATTTTCATCATCTAAACAAGAATTATAAACAGCCATTGGATCAAGTACGATTCCAATTGTGTTATCAGTAAAATCAGTTGAAGGTCTTGGATAAATATCCCAATCACTGATTAATGCTGCAGCCCACCATTCTTCATCAGGCATTGCTGCGTCACCCATCATCCAAGGATCACCTTCATAAGTTAATAATTTACCTTTTCTAAACCAATCATATGCCCAACCACCTACGTCAGCCCACATAGAATCAGCTACTTCGTTACCATATACTGCGTTATCATTCCATTCCTCAAAATAAGGAATTAAAGATCTAACTTCAGCACTATCTAAATCTACAAAAACATCTCCACCTTCGTATTCAAATAAACTTTTTACGATGTCGTTAGTTCCTGTTTCAATAATTCTGATAGGTGTATCCATAGATCCATACCATTCATCGTCTTCACTGTTTCCTTGGAAATCAGTATATTCTTCAATATCCCAGTCAGGATTAGGTACATCTAAGTTTTGAGCTTCAGCTAATTCTTTATTTACATAAACACCCCAAGGTAAAATGTATTGAGGAAGTCCAGCTTGAAATCCATAATAATTCATCATTTGCATGATTGAAGGATTCATAGATTGATATAGAGGGTCATCAGCAAATCTTGATAAATCTGCTACATTTCCATCAGCTACATCACCAGCTAAATCAGTACTAGCCCAAATTGTAGGATAAACATTATGATCAGTTTTATAGTTCTCAAATTCTTGAGCCCATATTCTACCGTCATTTGGTCCACCTTGTACAGCAAGTACATTAATAACTACGTTTGGATAAATCTTATTAAACTCTTTAGCAACATAATATGCAGCAGCATCATTTTGTGCAAATAATTCTGCTTCTGATTTAGTCGCATGTCCGATGTCAGCTAAGTACTCACCAGAACCACTCCAAAGTAATAAATCGATTTGTCCTGAAATTCCTGTATCTAAACCTTCATAACTAGATTTGTTTTTACATCCAGTTAGTCCCACAGAAATTGTCACAAGCAATAATACCATTAATAATTTTTTCATTTTATTCCTCCTAATTTCTATATATTTATTTTACCAGTTTCTTTGTCTTTGTTAAAGAAATCAGTAATATTAAACCCTAATTTAAATAATCTAATCCGTATCCAAATGGAAATAATACACTACTCGGATCATATGAATCATCATTTGATGTGTATCCTAATTGAGTTATATTTAATGGCCATGTGAATGATAATTTACCAGTAAAATCATAATCTCCAAATATCACATCACTTATTCCATTTCCACCTTCACTACCTGGTAACCAAGCTGCGACAAACGAATCAAAATAAGATAAATAATTTTCTAGTAATAACGGTCTCCCTGATATTAATATTCCAATAACTTTCTTTCCTTGATTACTTGCCTGTATGGCAATATTTAAAGCTGTGATATTATCTGGATGAGAATTCCCAGTGGTTAATGTTAAATCCCAGTTATCTCCTGATCCTTCACTGTAAGGTAACTCAGTAAGAACCACTACAACAGTATCTGCTTGATCGATACTGCTAACTAGATTTGCTCCGTTATTAGCTAATTCTCTTTCAAATGCATCTTTAATACTTGTTCCAACTCCGATATCACTATTTGTATTTCCTTGCCAATAAGTTGTCCAACCACCTGACATGTATCCTACATTGTCACTACCTGGTCCAACTAAATATACATTTTCACTTTTAGATAGTGGTAAAGCACTACCATCATTTTTTAATAATACTAAAGATTTTCTTACTGCTTCTCTAGCTAAATCTTGATGTTCTTCTGTATAAAAATGATCATCTTCATCTAATCTATCAAACGGATCATCTAGTAATCCTCGATTATATTTAACAGTTAATATTCTTCTTAGTGCATCATCAACTCTATCTCTAGTAATTCTTCCACTAAGTGCTGCATCAAATAACTCATTAATAGCTTTCTCCCAATCATATGGTTCCATCAACATATCAACACCAGCATTAACACTTGCTACTAATTGATCATCAAAATCTCCAGGTAATTGGTGAATCGCATTCCAGTCACTTATAATAAATCCTTTGAATCCTAATTCATCTTTTAAAACATCATTTATCCAATAACTACTTCCATGCATCTTATCTCCATTAATAGAACTATAAGAAATCATAATAGTATCTACCCCAGCTCTAATTGCTTCATAATATGGGGCTAAATAAAGTTCTCTGATAGTATCTTCATCTAATACTACATTACCTTGGTCGTGTCCGTTAACAGTTCCACCGTCACCCAAGTAATGTTTTGCAGTTGCGCTAACTCCGTAACTTTGAAGACCTAAAATAGTATCATATGTTAAATTATTATGGATATCAGGATTTTCACTAAATCCTTCATAAGTTCTTCCCCATGAAATATTTTGAACAACACTTAAAGCTGGTGCGAATGTCCAAGATATTCCTGTAACTTTCATTTCTTTTGCTGTAGCTACTCCTATTCGATACATTAAATCACTATCATTAGCAGCTCCTAATCCAATATTATGTGGAAATATAGTAGCTCCATAAACATTGTTATTTCCATGAACAGCGTCAATTCCATAAATTATTGGAACTTTGCTACTTGATAATAAAGCTGATTCTTGGTATTCTTCATACATTTCATACCAATCATCCACAGTATTATTGTAAGCAGATGGATGACTTCCTCCACCACTCAAAATAGAACCTATACCGTATTGTGCTACTTGATTTGGAGTTATGTTTCCTCTTTCTGCTTGAACCATTTGTGCTACTTTTTCCATTAAATTCATGTTAGCTATTAATTGTTCTACTTCTTCAATGCAATCTTCATCTGCTACACTGCATATCATATCGGGATCAATAATAACATCATCTTCACATTCTTCGTTTTCAGGAAATAATGTGCAATCTACCTCTCCTATTTGTTCTTTAATAGTATTATCTTTACATCCTGT
>JAOZRX010000005.1:0-47540 GCA_029939945.1 Candidatus Izemoplasma sp.
GAATCTCTAACGCGTTTAAACATAATTATCACCTTTTGTTATTATAACATATAACTAACTTCTTTTCCCTAAAATATGGTAAAATATATCTAGGTGATTTTGATGAGTTTAATGACAAAAGAAAAACCATATAATACTCTAAATGCTTTTTATCGAAACAAGTTCGGTAAAAAGGTTTTTAAGATATCATTAAATGGAGATTTTACTTGTCCTAATAAAGATGGTAAAAGCGGGTATGGTGGTTGCATATATTGTAGTGAATTAGGTAGTGGTGACTTCGCAGGGAATAAGAAATTGCCATTAAAAGATCAATTCGCTCAAATCAAGACACTCATGCTAAATAAGTGGAATGATGGATTATATATTGCCTACTTTCAAGCAAATACAAATACATATGATGAAGTGGGCAGACTAAGATACTTATATGAAACAGCATTGTCTCTAGATGATAAAATTATTGGTCTAAGCATTGGTACAAGATGTGATGCCCTAAACGATGAAATATATGACTTACTTTCAGAATTTAATGAAAAAACGTATCTTCAGATTGAATTAGGTCTTCAATCAATTAATGAAGAGACATCTGACTTTATAAATAGATCCCATACTCTTAAATGTTTTGATGATGCAGTCGAAGAATTAAGAAGAAGAAATATCGAGGTTGTTGTTCATATAATCAATGGTTTTCATTTAGAGAGTAAAGAAGATATGCTTGATACAGTTAGACACCTTAATAAATTAGATATTCAAGGGATTAAAATACATTTATTGCATATAATGAAAAACACTAAACTAGGTAACATGTATTTAAAAGATCCTTTCAAAATATTAACTTTAGAAGAGTATGCTGATATCACCGCAGCTCAAATTGAAATACTTAATCCTAGTATAATTATTCACAGACTTACAGGAGACGCTCCAAGAGAATCTCTTATAGCTCCACTTTGGAGTTTAAAAAAATTCGTTGTAATGAACGAAATAGATAAGTTATTAAGAGGCAGAAATAGTCGCCAAGGTATCAACTACACAAAATAATAGGACTCACAAATGTGAGTCCTTATTTTTATCTTAATAAATACTTCAATTCTTCATAAATCATTTTAACAACAAGCATATCAGCACTTCCTCCAGGCGAGATATTTCTCTCTTTATACTGATTACTAAGATTTTCCACTAAAGAAATATTATTAGTATATCCTCCGCTTTTTACTAAATCACTCATTGTTTTTTGAACTTCTTTGAGAGTCTCATAATTAGTTCTATTAATTATCGTTGTATCATCTAGTTCACTCATTAAATGGATAAGATATTCTAAATGAATATAGTTTGTCATTCTATCTCGGTAACTCGGTATTTCAAAGATTAACTGAAGCCCATTTAATACTTCTCCTCTTATACCTTTTAAACCATATTCCAAATAAGCAATATCACCATGAGTTTTCACTTTTTTATCTTTAACTAATTCAAAATAATCTCCAATAATTAACTTACTTAATTTTATTATTTCTTTTTTCAAATAAACTAATCCAAGATTGTTTCTAATAGCTCTAGCTAATACTGGTAAAAAGAATCCTAATATAAAGATTAATCCTTTTTGTGTATTTACATTATTTGTTGTTTTAAACATTGCAGTTTCAGCTCTTTTACCAATTTCCCTTAATTTTTCAGGGTCTTCAACATCATGTAGTCCATATATGATATACTCCTTTAAATAGGGCTTAATAGCAAATGTACTATTAACAAAAGTTTGAAAATCCATATCAGTATGTACTCCACTATCATGACTAGATACTAATCCAAATTTAGGATATAAGTCTAGTTCATAATAGATACATTTAATAACTTTGTTCAATATATGATTTACTAAGAATTCTTCTGTTATTTCATCAATCTTTTTAAATAATTCTTCTTGTGTATGTGTTTGATTTCTAACACATATATGTGAATAATTATCACAGATTAAACATTTTCTCATTTCACATTCAAGTGTACTTCTTGTGATTGATTTTTCATTATAAACATCAATATCAACTAGTTTTCCTAGAATATTAGCTTCTTCTATTAAAATTGCTTTTTCTTTAACGATATTTCCTTCTTCTTCAATAACGTAATACACATAATTCCCATCTAATGATCTCACTTGATCTTTATGAGTGATTTTCTTTTTAAATTCACGAGTAATGTATCCATCATATAAGTTACAAATAAATTTTAGTTTATTTGGGTTTTTATCAGCACCAGGAACATTTGATTTTAAAATAACGATTGTTTTATACTTATACTCTTTCATTAATTCTTCAATATGATATGCTCTTTTCTCTCTAGCTTCTAATATTAATGACATTAGTGTCTACCTAACTTCTTTTCTTTTATTTTTTCTATTATAAGTTGTCCCTTTACACTTGTTAAATACTCATATGTAGCAAGTGGAACATACTTTTTAATTTTACTTAATTTATTTGATTTTATTAATTTTCTTACTAGAGATGCACTAACGATATTAGAACCAACTTTTTTCCTTTTGATAATCACTATATGGCTTCCTAAGTAATCTTTTAGTACCTTATTATATTTATTTGTATTATAAGAGAACGGTTCTTCTCCTAAATATCTTTTCTTTATATTAAAGATTTTCTTGTAATACTCTTTATATACTAAAACATCAATCAAGGTTTGTTCATCTTTAATTAATTGATCTTCTTTTAAGAAGTATTTTGGGAAAGTTATTTTTGATACTAAATAAGATAATGTTGGTAAAACTGTCACATTATCTAAATGAGCTGTTGCTTTCTTAATAATCTCAAAACGATCTAAGAAAGGAAAACTAGATAAGTCTTCACTTACAACGAAAACGAGGACTTCTTTATTTTCTTCTGCGGCAGTTTCAATTAGATATAGATGACCTAACGTCATCGGATTAGCGTTAATAATAACTGCTGCTTTTTTGTTATCAGATAGTGAATATTCCTTTTTAAGATTATTTAAGACATTATCTATTTCGTCTCCGCCTTCAAGTAAAACAGTATTCATTGTAACAACAATAGTTTTCATATTTAGACTTGTGAAAATTCTTTCATTATTTGGTATTGTATAAACAAAATAATGAAAGATGTTTTTTTGACTTAAAATATTTACTAAATGGGAAAACATTAGATTTGTAATGTTTTGTCCACTATATTCTTGAATGATCAAGAAGCACTTCATCACGTTGTTTGCGAGTGACGCTGTTGCTATCAATAAGTCATTATCATATACTAATATTGAATAATCAATATCGTATTCATAATCAAGATTATTTTTATTTAGTAATGCAATTAATAATTCTCTTTCTTCATCTAGAATAACTTCTTTAATTTGAAACATGTAACCACCTCTTATTTTTGATATATGTTATCAATAATTTCAAAAGTACGATCTTCTACTTCACCTATTATCTTATCATGTTTTACAATATCTTGTGGAATATTAGTAAATTTGTAGGCAATACGTGATAATTCTTCTATTGTTACAATCTTTAGTTTTGAGTTCTTAAGTTTCTTAATTAAGTCTTTACGAAGAGGATTTATTGCAATTCCTCTTTCTGTAACTAAACAATCAATATTTTTACCTAAGGTAGTAATAGTTGTTACCCTCTCTTTAATTACAGGAATTCTTCCTTTAATTAAAGGAGAAACTATCACACAAATTTTAGATTCACTCGCAGTATCGCTATGCCCACCAGATCCTCCAATTAATGTTTGATGTGAATCAGTAGTTACATTTACATTGAAATTGTAATCAATTTCTGTTGCTCCTAAAATTACTATATCTAAATCTTTTATTATTTGAGATTCGTCAGTTGGATTAGCGTACCTTGATGCACTTATCGGAATGTGCATTTTGTTTCTACTAAGTGATTCAATTGCTTCTAAATCGAAGCATTGAACATCATATAGTTTCTCAACTAAACCTTCTTCTAACATATCGACATGATATTTTGTTATTCCACCACTAAAGAAAGATGCTTTTATATTTTCTTTTATCATTATGTCTCTAACATCTTTTGTTACTCTTAAACTCACTCCCCCAGCTCCACTTTGGAAACTGAAGCCATGCTTTATTGCTCCTAATTCATGGAGTAATAAAGATGTATTTTTCGCTATTTTTACACCAATCGGATTTTTAGTAACTTCTGTTGTTCCAGATACTATTCCTTGTCTATCACCAATCTCATCAACTAAAAGAATATAATCAATATTTGATCCGTCAATCTCTGGAGATTCAATATCTAAATCAACTAAATTGTCAGTTACTAATACTTTTATTTTAGCGTGAACTGAATCAGGTATTGAGTAACCTAAACTTCCGCATTTATTTTTACCCAAATAACCGACACTGTCTCCATATGAATTAACATAAGGGGCAGCGATAAAGGCAATATCAATTTTGTTTTTACCTTCAATAATGCTTCTAGCACGTCCTCCATGAGTTTGCATTGTAAGTTTACCCTCAAGTCCATTATTAGATATATATTCAGCCACAGGGCCATTTAAGTAGTTTGTAGTGATATTATTGATTTGCTTGTTCTTAATTAATTCAAGAATACTTGTATAACTAGGGAAAATAGCACTAGGAAATAGATTTATTCCTTGTACTTTTTCTTTTAAGTATTTATTCAATACATAGTTTATTACATAATCTCCATTACGTAAATGATGATGAAAACTGATATTTCTGTTTAGAGAAATATCTACTAGAGTAAAAAGTTCATCAATGTCATTGATGACTTTTACAATTTGTCTTTTTTCATGTTCCATAAAAATCACCTACATGTTATATTTTTTAGCTTTATCTAATAAGTTCTTAGCTTTCTCAATTATTGGTAAATCAATCATTTTACCATCTAGAGAAAATGCTCCTTTAGTATTATCTAAAGCTTTTTTTACAATTCTTTTTGCTTCAGTAATTTCTTCTTTAGAAGGAGAAAAAACTTGGTTAATAATATCTACTTGATTAGGATGAATAGAGGATTTAGAAGTGAATCCTAAATTCTTAGCATTTAGTGAGTCTTCTTTTAAACCAACTTCATCTTCTTTGTTAGTGTAAGGTGTATCTATTGAATCAATGTTATAAGCTCTAGCTACAATTGCAATAAAGCTTCTTGCATATAAAATCTCAGTTCCTAAAAGTGTTCTGTTAATTCCTAATTCTTTTGTATAATCTTCTGCCCCTAGAAGTAGCGCAGTTACATTTTCTTGATCTGCGATTTCTTTAGCCTCTAATAAAGCCATTGGCGACTCTATAATAGGAATAATAGCTTTACTACTGAGTTTATTCAATTCTTCAATTGCCTTTACACTTGCTTTTGGTAAAACATAACCGTTGATATCTAAATCTTTTGTTGCTTTCACATCTTCTAAAAAATATAAACTATCATAACTATTAATACGAATGTATAAATCGATATCTTTATATGAGTACTTCTTTAAGAAGTTTTTGATTAAAATTCTAGCTGAATCTTTATCATAACTAGTTACTGAATCTTCAAAGTCGATAATAACTGCATCACTTTCAAAAACATCAAGATTTTGAATCATTGATGGAGTGTTCCCTGGAATAAATAAATAGCTTCTACTCATTAATATCGCCTCTTCTTTTAAGTGCTGTTTCTAGTCTTGATTTAATTGTATAATCAAGAGCACCTTTGTCAGCACATTTTACTAAAATATTTGTAATTTTGTGTTCTTTTAATGTGTTAGTTATCACTTCTTTGATTTGATCACCAAATTGAGCAAACACAACACTTTCAATAATTATTTCTAATTTATCTGAATCAGAGATTGTTATTAAACAATCACTTGATTCTAGTGAACCAGCACTAGTTTTCATAAAATCAATCCTATCTATTTATTAAAGCTAATGTTCTATTCATAACGTTATTTACAATCATAATTCCTTCATCTGAGCCCATACCAGGTTTAGCTAAACACTGAGTAGCCTCACAAGCTATTGCAATATTAGTAGTAACTTCAGCCGAAATATTAGTTTCATTACAAGACCCACCACTATATGCTCCGATATTTCTATCTTTACAATAAAGTAATGCTTCAATTATATTATTAACTCCTCCTAAATCAGGAGTTTTTACTTGAAGCATATGTCCAGCTAAATTATCAGCAAAGTATTTAACATCATCTAATGTATTACACCATTCATCAGCTACAATTTCAACTGTACCATTATTATCATTAATTATTTTTGTGATATCTCTTAAAGCAATCATTGTATCTTTTCTATTTCCAGCATCAACTGGTCCTTCAATTCTTAAAATGAATGGGGCAGCAATTTCTTCTAATTCTTTTAAATACTTATAGATTTTTTTTACGTTTTGGTCGAAAATTACACCAATTGTTCCATATACATCAATATGGAAGATTGGTCGATAAGTTTTATCTGAGCTTAAACTTAATACTCTATTTTTGAGCCAAGAAACGTAATCTTTTAATATTTCACCTTTAAGTCCTAGTTTTGTTTCAATATTGTTAATTAATGCATGAGGCATAACCTCAACTCTTTTAATAATCATTTTATCAACATTAGTATAACGATCATCACCACTTTGAGCAAACATTGGAACACGGTGATATTCTTTATTAGTAATGTTATATTCTTTTCTAATTACTTCTGGAATTGTTATTTTATTAGCTTTAGCTGTCGCATCAAGTAAAGCTTGAGTAATTCCATAACGTAAAGCAGTATGAATAAGTTTTCCATCTATTTTAAGTGAATCCACTTCAATAGCTAGTTCTTTAAAAGTAGAAATATCTTTTCCAATAAGAAGTGGTTTAATATATTTATCAATTTCCTTTATTCCTTCTTTACTTAAAAATAATGAATCTCTTCCACCAGCTCCACTGTATTGCACAGCTGCTGCATCACCAAAGGCTACTTGCCCATCTTCTAAAATAATCATTATTGAAATTGCTTCACCTTTTTGTCTGATATAAGAAAATTTAGATGTTGAAGGTTTACCTTTATAGACAAATCCATCTTGTTTTGCCCCTGATTTAACAGCGGCTTGATCATCGAAATAAAATCCTGTTAGGGAAAGTGAACATACGATATCTTTTATTTTCATTGTTATCTCCTTTAGTCTTTAGTAAATCCTACTAAGCATCCTTCTGATATAGCGTAAATATCATCAATTGTCATTTGAATTGATAATTCACGTTTTTGAAT
Organism: Candidatus Izemoplasma sp.; assembly: GCA_029939945.1. Lineage (GTDB taxonomy): Bacteria > Bacillota_I > Bacilli_A > Izemoplasmatales > Izemoplasmataceae > JAFGXW01. The sequence continues at coordinate 7,219 of JAOZRX010000005.1, forward strand.
CTTTGCTCGTTGTACTAGTTTTTCACGATGAAAATCTTTTAGTTCATCTGAAAAACCTAAACATCCAAATTCTAATATTCTAATTTTTCCATCAATATCTCTAGCTGGTAATATTTTACCGTTATTAAGTTCGCTAGGAGCAAAAGGTATATCGATTATTCCTGCTTTAAAGGCTTTTACTACACCTGTAGCGATATCTCCTTTACCAATTTTAACGATAGCATGAATTAGTGAATCAACTTCTTTTTTTATTTGATCGATTTCTTCTTGAAGTTCAGATGAATCAGGTGCTTTTTGATCTTTTAGTAAGTTAACAACCATTTTAGATGTTCGTAATCCTTTAGCATTTGCTTCTTTTGTTGGTATACCTTGAGATTCATGAGTTGTTTTTGTTATCATCTTTGTTGCCTTACCAAGAGCAGCTACTGTTGATGCGTATCCAATTAATCCAATTGCTTCAGATTCATTACTAGGAAATCCACCCATCCATTGATGGAAGACAGTAGTTATAAATACATCTTCATATCCAAATAATTTTAAATAGTGATTTGTTTGTTCTTCAAGAGCTCTTAAAGCAGCAATATCTTGAACAAGATTTCCACCTTGTCCGTATCCTACTGTAATATTCTTAACTCCTTGTTCAGCAGCTAAAATACTTTCAATTATTGCGACTGTATTTGAAATACAAGGTGGAACTAATGTTCCTGTAAGAGGACCATAAGGTTCACGATTTAATTCAATACCTTGTTCGTAATAATATCCGACTAATCTATCAACATATTGCCAGTATCTTATTGTATCTTCTAAACTAATAATTTTAGCATAGGGAATATTATATGAAATTCCTCCACCTTCATTTGATGTCCACATTGAAGCATGGATAATTTCAGAAAGAAGTCTTGCATCAGGTGTTCCATGTCTTGCTTGTAAAGGCACATTGACATTTTCATATACTTTAGTACAACCATCTACTCCATGGTTTACTGCAGGGAATCCATTAAGTAATGAACGTCCTTGTTTTTCTGATTCTTTAATTCCATCTTCAGCGTTTTCATAACGGTTATGTCTTGTATATGAATCAATAGTTGATGGCAAGAAATCAGCTTGTCCAACCTTCTCTAAATATTGTAACAATTCTATGTGCTCATCCAAACGAGCAACACCAGCGCGTGGTTGTACAAGTGTTATTCCCTCTTCTTTTGCTTTTCTTAATTTTAAGGCAAAGTTTTTATGGGGAGGAACACTTTTTAATCTTTTAACTGATTCTTCTAATTTTAATGCAGGATGTTCTCCTGTTGGCCAACCTTGTAAGATTTCTTCTCTAATTTTTAAGAAATCTTGTAATGGCATTTTCTCATTTTTAACCATTTGATGTATCTCCTTATAGTAAGTATTGTTTCATTAATTTTAATGAGCTTTTAGGATGTTTTTGTGAAAGTAATCCCATTGCTGACATTATGTAACTTCGATCAATTAATATTGATGGATTATTTGGTCTTAACTCTAATTTTTTATTTGATTTCTTATTTACTGATCTTAAAATATTTTTAGCTGATGAATTATTTATTAATACTCCACCAGTTCCAATAACATATTTAATTTCTGATAAATCTTTTCCTGTTTGATAATACATATTACCTAGAGGTGTATGTACAACTTCAACATGTCCTACATGTCTACTTATAGATACATCACAACAAATTTTAGCTATCGCTTTATCAAATTCTTCTTCATCTTTAGTTTCTGGAATGAAATCAACATTCTCTCTTCTTCTTTCTAAAGATTTAGCAATGTTATGATTACATTTATCATCTTCTTCAAAATATTTTCTGAATTCATAATCGGATACTAAATTTAGTAAAGCATTAGCACTGTATCTCATTCCAAGATCACCTTCAACAGTTCTCTTAGCAAAAGGTTCTTGAAGACCTTTCATTATAACTTCTGTTCTTTTTGGAAATCCTTCACCAATAGTATGGACATCAGTTGTAGCTCCACCAATATCGATAACCATTAATTCTCCAAAACCTTCAATATCTTCATATCCATTTGATAATAATTCAGCAGCAAGAAGCACGGCCTCCGGTGTAGGCATAATTATTTCACCTATTTTTTGTTCGGCTTTTTTAATTCCTTTTGCTTCAATAATTTGATCAATAAATATTTTTCTAATTACTTCTTTTGCTTCTTTTACATTTAATTTTTTTAATTGTGGCATAACGTTATTTACAATATAGAATTCCATTTTAGTATTTTCATACATTTCTTCAATTTCATCAACCGCATCTTTATTTCCAGCGATGATAATAGGAACATCTATTTCAGCTTCTTTTAATCTTTTAGCATTATGGATAATACATTCTTTGTTTCCACCATCAGTCCCACCAGCTAGTAAAATAATATCAATATCTGCTTCTTTTAGTTTTTTGATTTCACGTTTAGTAATATGATGCGAAAAAACCATATTGACAATCGCTCCAGCTCCAAGACAAGCTCTTTTAGCAGCTTCAACAGTCAATTCTTCAACAAGACCAATTGCGGCCATTTTAAGACCACCAGCTGCACTACTACATGCTGAAAATCCTGAAATGTTTTCCATATTAATTTCAGGGTGATTCCTTAAAAGTCTCTCTAAAGCTTTATCGTATCCTTCGAGAACATTTGTATCTACAGTGGTAGTTGCTTTTGAAGTTCCAATGATATAATTATCATCTAAATCTACTGCAGTAAGTTTTGTGTAAGTCGAGCCAAAATCAACTAAAAGATAAAGTTCCATTAAATACCGATATCCTCCTTTAGATCTACTAGAGCTTGTTCGATTTTTACACCGGGTGGATACACTCTATCAAATCCCATTTTTTTGAATCTCTTTTCAACTTGAATGAAATCTTGTTTCCCAACAACGATATTACCACCAACATAAAGTTTGATATCGCTTAATCCTGCTTCGTCGCATTGCTCTTTCATGTATTGACAATCTAATTCTCCGTGTCCGTATAAACTAGATATTAAAATCGCTTTTGCATCTGTTTCAATGGCAGCATTGATAAAATCCTCTTGTGATGACAAAACGCCGATATTAACAACATTATATCCGTTTTTTGATAAAACATAGTCAATTATCTTATTGCCTACTGCATGTACGTCAGCACCAATAACTCCAATAACAACAGTTTTCATAAATTTCCTCCTGAAATGACAAAAGGATGCTTATCTGTAATAGATAATCATCCTATTTTTTTTGTGAAAGATAAACAAGGTCGTTTAAAACTAAAACGGCTTGAATTTGTATCGAGATTATTTCTCTTTTTAAGATATCATTCATAATAGTCAACCTCTGTTCGTATAAATAATTTTCTTAGATACATATAATATTATACATATTATAGAATTTATTGCAAGTAATATTATCATTTTTATGAAAACGCTTGTAAATATAGCCTATTTATAATAAAAAAACACCTTTTCAAGGTGTTTTTAGCCAAAATATTCTTTTATTTGTAAATTCATCTTAATTGCGAGAAATCTTGTTGGAAAAACATTTATTGTTTGATTGTAAACAAGTACTTTCGTATTATAAAGCCTTCTAGCTTTCTGTAGTTCTTCAAATTTTCGGATAATTAACTTCAAGTTTTCATCTTCTTGGTCCTCAATATCATCATAGATGGTATTTAGATAAGAAAATAGGTCTTGTCGCTCTTTAAGAAGTAGAAATCTTAGTCTCTTTTTACGGTACTTTGATAATTTTTTAATCAATACCATATTATCTTCATTTTGGAGTAATTCCTTATTCTCATAAAACATAATTGTTGTATCTAGTAATAGCTTATGAAAAAGAACCTCTTTTGCTGAAACATCAGTCCATAAATTAAGAAGTTTTTTTCTAAGTCGAATTGTAAGTACTACTAATGCTAGTAAAATGAATAAGAAAATTAACAAATTAGTTAAAAAATCCATTATACATCACTCCTATAAATATTTTTTTAGTTGTTCAACTTTATCTAGTTTTTCCCAAGGTAGATCAATATCTGTTCTACCAAAGTGTCCATAAGCTGCGGTTTGTTTATAAATAGGTTGTTTAAGATTTAGTGAACTGATTATTCCTTTAGGAGTTAAATCAAAGTTCTCTTCTATCGCTTTAATAATAATCTCATTACTAACAACACCAGTATTAAATGTTTCAACCATAATAGATGTTGGATGGCTTATTCCAATAGCGTAAGATAATTGAAGTTCGCATTTTTTAGCTAGACCTGCGGCAACAATATTTTTAGCAACATAACGAGCAGCATAAGCTGCTGAACGATCCACTTTTGATGGATCTTTTCCACTAAATGCTCCACCACCATGACGACTAAATCCACCATATGTATCAACGATAATTTTTCTACCAGTAAGTCCAGCGTCACCTTGAGGTCCACCAATAATAAATTTACCTGTAGGATTAATATAAATTTTTGTATTTTCGTCTATTAATTCACTCGGGATAACTTCATTGATAACATGTTTTGTTATGTCATCTGTTATTGTTTGATGAGTTATTTTATCACTATGTTGTGAAGATACTACAATTGCTTCTATTCTAATAGGGTTATTTAACTCATCAAATTCAAAAGTAACTTGAGTTTTACCATCAGGTCTTAAATAAGGTAATATTCCTGTTTTTCTAACATGAGATAATTGCTTAGCAAGTTTATGAGCATAAACAATTGAAATTGGCATATATTCTAATGTCTCATCAGTAGCATAACCAAACATTAACCCTTGGTCTCCAGCTCCTTGAGATTTTTCTACTCCTTCGCCTTCATTTACTCCTTGAGCAATATCTGAAGACTGTGGATCTATTGCGACTAATACAGCTAAGTTATCTGCGTCAAATCCGTATTTCCCACGATCATAACCGATTTCTTTCACTGTATTTCTAACTATTTTTTGGATATCAACATAAGTTGATGTTGTGATTTCTCCTGCGACTAAAACTAGCCCAGTAGTAACCAATGTTTCACAAGCAACACGTGCATCTTTATCTTTTGCTAAAATAGCATCTAATATTGCATCACTTATTTGATCACTTATTTTATCAGGATGTCCTTCAGTTACACTTTCTGATGTAAAAAATTTCTTCATAATATTCACTCCTATCCGACGTATCTATATTTGTCGTAGAAAGTCTCAAATTCCATTTGATACTTCATGAAACGATCAAGTATATACGGTTCAAAATATTCTTTAAATTCTAACTGTAATAAATCAATAACTCTTTTATGTTTTAATTTATTTTTATAGTTTCTACTTTGTCTTAAAATATCATACATTTCAGCTAATAAGATAACTTCACCTTCTTGGCTTCTTTGAACTCTTTTCATTCTTTCAGTAAATTCAGAATCAACTGTTTTTTCAAAATGAGCTCTAATGATATCTTCACTCTTTTGATTTAATTGTAATCTCTTAATTATGATTGATCCTAAAATTGTTTTTTCTCTTATGATTGTATAGTCTCTTTCATTTAAAACTTCTTTAGTTTCATATTCTAAAATTTGTAAATCACTAACTTTGTCAATATGAATAACACTGTACTCATATATCTCAGTACAAACATTAGAACTTAGTCCTAATACGCTAGCTAATCTACTAGCCAGTTCAGCTACTCTATGAGCGTCTTCTTTGTTTTGGTTAATAGTATTAGAATTAAACACGCCAATAACGTCAAATACATCACCTACGACAGCTTTAAAGTCAATTTCCATGTCTCTTCTTTTAACAAGTTCTTCTTTACGTCTATTATTCATCATTTCACTAATTGAAACACTTGAATATAAAGCGATATAGAATACTACTAATAGTAAAGTTCTTAAAACAATATCAATTAAAATGTTGTTATTAGTAACAAATAAATATTCATATATTTCAAGTAAACTACTAGCGTGATTATATAATGGATACATTATTGCGATATGCACCAAAGTCATCATTACAATAACTAGCTTAAATAATCTTCTTAACATTGCAGCATCTTGATATAGCGCGATAACTACAAGTGCAAAGTAAATTAAGATATACCCTGCTTGAGCAATTGAAGCATCAGTCATAGCGTAAATTGATCTAGCGATTAGTTCATTTTCCTTAGCGAAATTAGATAATAATTCACTATTACTAATAACATTTGCGACCGAAAAAGTAACTGCACCATATGTTAGTTTTATATAAACTCCAAAAGAACCAACTAAGATATATATACTTCCGATATACATCGCCATTTGTTGTTTGAGCAATGTTCTAGGTTCTTCATGGATAATTTTTTTCAATGTTGTATTGATAGCTAACATTACAATTGCAAATCCAGCAATTACAATATAGTTTTTGTTTTGATTTCCAATTAATGCGAATAGGATAAAAACAAAGTTGGTTACAACTAAGATGTTTTTATTAACCAAATTTCGACGATACAAAACGGATGTATCATCTAGGATGTCTACACCAGCTTCAAAATTGAATTTATCAGCAAATTTTTTGGCAGTAACTTTATAAAAGATTCGTAATTTTCTTCTCCATGTAGAAGGTTTTTCGATAACCTCTTTCTTTTGCCTACCAGGGTAATAAACACTAACTCTTTCGACTAAACTCTTGAAGAATCCAGCGATTCTATCTGCGAAAGTTAGTTTAGTTGGATCAATACCTTGATTCAACTCACTAATATATTCTTTTAGTCCTTCAGGTTCATCTTTAAGACGGGACTTTTTAAAAAAATCATCGAGTTGTTTTTGGTTTTTAGCCATAAAAACTCCCTCCTAAATGTCTAAATCTAGTTTTATTTCCTCTACAGTTGGATCTTTTTTTGCTTCTTCTTCATTTGATACTTGAGCAACTCTAGTTGAAGCTGCTGCGGCTATTGCTCCGACGATATCATCCATAAATGTATGACACATTCCGTTCTCATGTTTTCCGTCTTCATTTAAACGGTCTACTACAAGAGGCTTATTAACATCAATATCACCAAAGTTAGTTTTACCAATTGTTCCATATAGTCCTGCAAGTTCAAGTCCAAATAATTCATCTATCCCAAACATTCCTAAATCTACTTTTAGAATGTCATAGATTGGTCCTTTAATAAGGTGTTCATCTGTTAGTCTATCTATTTCTGCACCTAGTTGTAATAGATGAAAAACATCTCTTAATGAAAGAATTTTTTCAACTGAATTTAATACTTCTTTTCTTGAAATATCAGGATTCCATCTTGCTTGTTGTCTAAATGCAACCTCTACTATTTCATCAACAGTTACGGTACGTTCTAATAGAGTTTTTATATTCATTTCTAGCATTTCTTCTCTTGAAAATATTGTTCTTTTTACCATAATACCACTCCTAACTAGTCTATTATATCATATTTGCGGCTTATTTAAATACTTTATCTACCAATATTAAGTTTCTTCCCGCGCCGTTCATAAACGTTTTAACATCTTGCTTTTTCTTACCTTCTAATTGAACAGCTTTTACTCTTATTACACCATTGATACATTTAACTCCAAATGCATCATCAAAAAGCTTAATTATTGTTCCATTTTGCTTATGTGCTTGATCCTTCTCAAACGAGGGACAAATAAGGTCTTCAACACTTAATAATTTAATATTCTTTGAATCAATTGTTGAATAACAACTAGGATCAGGTGAAAATGCTCTAACGTGAGCTTCAATTTCTTGAACACTTAAATCCCAGTTAATTCTTTCTTCTTCCCTTTTTAAGTTATAAGCATATGTTGCTAAATGTTCATCTTGAATTTTTCTTTTATTAGTTCCTTCAATAATGGAAGGTAATGTATCCATTAAAAGATCTCTTCCTAATCTACTTAATTTCTCAAATAATATTCCTGATGTATCACTTGATAAAATCGGGATGCTTTTTTGAGATATTATATCTCCACTATCCATTTTATAAGCCATATACATAATTGTTACTCCTGTTCTATTATGCATTCTTTTAATTGCCCTTTGAATTGGAGCTCCACCACGAAGTAATGGTAATAAACTACCGTGGACGTTGACTGATCCAAGTCTCGGATAATCAACTACTTCATTCGGTATTATTTGTCCGTATGCAGCAGTAATAATAATATCAGGTTTTAATTCTATTATACGAGAATAATCTTGTTTAATATTTCTTGGTTGAAATACTTCTATTCCAAGTTCAAGAGCTTTTTCTTTAACTGGGCTGAATGTTAATACTCTTTTTCTCCCAACTAGTTTATCAGGTTGAGTTACAACTAAATCAACACCATATTTTAGGTGTAATGCTTTTAATATTCGTACACTGAACTTTGGTGTACCCATAAATACTATTTTCATATAATCAACTCCTATAACAATGTTGGATTTTTATCGATTGATATCGATAAAATCTCATTGTAATCATAATATATCTTTTTCAATATTTCATCCATTATATCTGACTTTTGATATTTAATAATAATTTGTGCTCTAAAATAGTTATTAATTCTTGATATTTTAGGTAAAACAGGACCTAAAATTACAATATCATCAGGTAGTTCTTTTCTTAGTCTCATAACTATTTTAGTTCCTTCTCTTAAAACTGTGCGAACATCTTTATCACTAGCTACAATTTGAACTAAGTTATAAAACGGTGTATATCCAGCAATTTCTCTAATATTCATTTCTGTTTCATAAAATGAATGATAATCATGACTCTTCGCATGATTTATGGCGTAATGATCTGGATTATATGTTTGGATAACTACTTCTCCTAAGATATCGTGTCTTCCAGCTCTTCCTGATACTTGAGTTAAAAGTTGGAATGTTTTTTCAATAGCTTTATAGTCCGGTAAACTTAAAGACATATCAGCAGCCAAAACTCCAACTAATGAAACTTTAGGAAAATCTAATCCTTTAGCAATCATCTGTGTCCCTAGTAAGATATCACCATTATGTTCAAAATCATATAGCAATTTCTCATGAGCTCCTTTGAAGTTAGTTGTATCAGTATCCATTCTAATAACTTTAGCATCTGGGAATCTTTGATGAATAAATTCTTCTACTCTTTCAGTACCTATTCCCATGTATCTAATATATTTACTTGAACAACGGGGACAAACAGAAGGATTAGGTTCATCATGCCCACAATAATGACATTTTAAACTATTAGTCCTATCGTGATATGTTAAAGATATATCACAATTAGGACACATAATAACTTCACCACAACTCCTACACATTACAAATGTAGAATGTCCTCTTCTATTTAGTAATAAAATAATTTGTTCTTTCTTTTCTAAACGGTCTGTCATTAAATCATCTAACCTTTTAGAAAAGATACTTCTATTTCCACCTTTAAATTCAAATCTCATATCTTCAATATATACTTCAGGCATCCTAGCTTTATTAGCTCGATACCTCATTTCTAGTAGTTTATAATCTCCTTGCAATGCATTATAATAGCTTTCAACACTAGGTGTAGCACTACCCATAATTAATGGGATTTTATAATGTTTACATCTTAACATGGCAACATCTTTTGCTTGATAAGTTGGAAGTGTATCTTGTTTATATGAATCACTATGTTCTTCATCAATTATGATAATTCCTAAATTATCAAATGGAGCAAAAATAGCACTTCTAGCTCCGACTACTACACTTACTTCTTTTCTTCTTATCTTACGCCATTCATCATATTTTTCACCAATGCTTAACCCACTATGTAATAAAGCAACATTCTTACCAAATCTTCCTTTAAACCTTGAAACCATCATTGGTGTTAAACTAATTTCTGGAACAAGCATAATCGCTTCTTGTCCTTTCTTAAGTACATCTTCAATGATATTTAAATAGATTTCTGTTTTACCACTTCCGGTAACTCCATGAAGTAAGAAAACTTGATAATTATTAATATCCTTGATAATCTCTTCATAAACATTTACTTGTTCATAGTTAAGTACTACCGTCTTATTATTTGGTCCATAAACGCTTGGTACTTCACGATAAATTTCAAGTTTATATTCTTCAATAACTCCTTTTTCAATAAGTGACTTTAATGTTGCAGAAGCAACATTAACTACTTGCATTAAATCTCTTTTGTATACATCAGGATGTTCTTTTAAATAATCTAATACCGCTATTTGTTTAGCTCCTTTTAGTTCAATGTCAGGATTAATTAATTTTATCTTTTTAAGATATTTTTCACTACTTGCTTGTTTAACTTCATAAGTAATAAATAAATTACCTGATTTTATGTTTTGTTTTATTTCTCTTAAATATTCATCTAGTTCTTTATCAAATAACACTTCTTTAAAACGATTAAATTTTAAAGCAAAGTCAAGTGATAATATACTACTATCAACAACATTTAATTTCTTTTTATATTTTGATTTTAAAGCTTTTGGTAACATCGCTTGGTAAATACTAACTAAAGGACTAGTATTAGAAATACTTAGTTCTTTACCTAGTTCTATTAGTTCATCAGTTAGAGATGGAATTATATCTAATACTTCCATAACTCTTTTAAGTTTCTCATATTCACTTTTTTCTTTTAACTCTAAAACATACCCCATAATTAAACGAGATCCAAAAGGTACTTTTACCCTTTGTCCTACTTCAATAATATTTTCTAACTTTGAAGGTATTAAGTAATCGAATGTACGATCAACTTCTTTTGCCTTCACATCTACTAATATACTGGCAATCATTTAATCACCATCCTTCACAATCTATTTAGTTATATTAGAATCAATTAATCCTAATCTTATTAATCCGTTTATTAATCCATCTTCTTTTATGTCATCAGTTAAATACTTCGCATGCTTCTTTGCATTTATACTTCCGTTACCCATACAAACACTATTAGGAATAAAGTCTAACATTTCAATATCATTATCTCCGTCTCCAAAGGCATATGCATTTTCTAACTTAATATTCTCAAGTTCTAATATTCTTTTTATCCCTTGTTCTTTACTCATCCCTTTACTTAAGACATCAAATCCATCTCCTAGCCAAGAAACAACTTCCATATCATAAAATAACTCTTTATAATAGTCATGATTTTCATTTTTTGAAAAAGCCCACATTTGAAAGATATCATTATCCATATAAAAATGTGGATCTATTCTTGGTAATTTCATATCTACTAACTCAAAAGCCAGTTTCCCTTTATCATCAACTATATTTAATGTTTCATCAAATTCACCTAAGAATCCATATTTCATTTTATCTTCTTCAAACTTCTTAACTACACAAAGTACTTTATCTTTAGGGATTGGATTACGGTGAATAGTAACTCCATCTTTAATAATTATTTGTCCATTTATTGTAATAAATATATTAATATATTGCTTAATTTCTTCTATTATATGAAGCATATAAAAAGCACGACCTGTCGCAATCGCTATTTCAATATTTTCATTTTGATGTAGGATTTTTAATGCTTCAATTGTTGAAGCAGGTATTTTCTTAATATCTGGATCATAGAGTGTACGATCGATATCAAAAAAGATTATTTTCTTATTAGTCATGTTTTGCACCTCTAACTTATTATAACATAAATATATATATAATATCATTATAAAGGGTTTTTGAAAAAAAAGTGTTTTAATAATCATTCATTCAACTCAATTTGATTTTTGAACTTGTTTATCGTATTATTAATTTATAGTATTTAATATTTCTGTGAGGGATAATCATCTAACGTGGAACACAAGGTTATCATTTTGAATATTTTTGAATATTTTTTTGATAACCTTTTTAGGTTGGCATGGAAGACAACTAAATCAAATTCTTTTACTCAGCAATCCAACTACTACTTCTAATCTTATTGCTGAGAGTAATTATTCATATACAAATAATTCAATGACTAACGATAACCCTATTTCTGTTAATGCAAATACAATATACACATTAACAGTTCCATCAATGCCTGGTTCAAATGATGCACCATACATCATGGTTTATGGTGAAGATGAAAACTATCTAGTTGGAGACGCAGATGAACTATGTACACTTGATGGAGATGTATGGATTTGTTCTTTTACAACCTCTTCTTCTGAAACATATCTTAATACATTGAACTTCTATCATTCTGATATAGGATTATTTATGAGTTATTATGATTTTGAAGATTTGAATTTTACTTTATATGAGGTTGGAGAATATACAACGACTATATCTTACACATATAATGATCAAGGCTACAGAACAAGTAAAACAATAAATGAAACTACAATAGATTATCACCTACAAGGTGATAAGGTATTATTTGAAACTGATGGAACATATGGTATAATTTTTACATATGATTTTGATGGAAAAATAATAAGTTTTAACTATGACTCAAACAAAGATGAAGGACCTGAAGGAATAGAATATTACTATATACGTAATCAACAAGGAGATATTACTAAGATAGTAGATAAAGATGGAGATATAGTAGTTGAATACTATTATGATGCTTGGGGTAAATTATTAAATATTATTGATTCTACCTCCGACTCTATAGGAACTATAAATCCATATCGATATCGTGGATATCGATATGATGAAGAAACAGCATTATATTACTTAAATAGTAGATATTATGATGAGAATATTGGTAGGTTTATTAATTCTGATGGATTATTAGGCTCTCAAGGAAATATACTTGGTCATAATATGTTTGCATATACACAAAACAATCCAGTAATGTATACAGACGGAACCGGATATGAAGCAGAGTGGTATAATCCACTTTCTTGGAATAGTGGTACAAAAATAGCTGTTGCAGTGGGTATCATACTTGTTTTAGGAATAGCAACAGTTATAACTGGCGGGGCTGCAGCTGGAGCTGCAGGATTCATATTTGCAGGGGCATTTCAAGGAGCAATAACTGGTGCACTCATTGGAGGAGCAACAGGAGCAATAATAGGTGGAACTATTAGTGGGCTAAGTGGAGATGGATTTAAGAATGGTGCAATTAATGGTGCTGCAGATGGAATAATGATGGGTGCATTCTTTGGAGGTGCAGGAGGTGCAGTAAATAGACTATCTATTTTATCCAAATGGAATCAAGGAAATTCTGTAAGTAAATTTGCTGCAATGAAATACCATTATGAGACTCATAGTATTCAAACTGGATCGCAATTTTTGGGTAATGGAATGGTAAAATATACCAGAGATGCATATGCCTTTGGTCAAGCATATTCGAGTTCAGCTTTTTGGAAAACATATGAATCAAGTTTAAAGCAACCTGGCTGGATGATAAATAACTCAACTGGAAAAGGATTATATGATTTCAGTTACAGAATAATATATTTTCTAAATAAATGAGGATGAAAACAATGAAAATGATAAGAAATAGCATTATTAACTCATACATGAAAATTAAGATGCCTAATGTACTTATTGATGATGAATACGACTTCATTTATGATCATACTTTATTAGGAGGGTTTATCTCAAAGTATGAAAATGGGGTTGCAATTAATATTAATGAGTTGATGGATATGAAGAATCAAAGGATCATAAAACATTTTGAAAGAGTTATATATAATTGCAAGAATACAGAGCACAGAGAAAATATTAGGAATTACAAAATAAGTTACATGTCACTAATTGAATATTTAATATTGGAAAATGAAAATAATACTATTTCAAAGTGATAAAAGTAACTATAATATATACTACTAGATAACTATACAGACTCCAATATTTGTTAAACAGATAATTTCTGTGTTCTTACTTATGCATTATGAGCTTTTAGAAAAACAATTTATTCATATCAAATCATCTTATCCGCGGGTTATAATAGGCTTACAAGAGTCTGTTGAGTAGGAAAGGTGATTACTATGGAACAACTAATCACAGCTTTATATTGCAGAGTATCTCGAGAAGATGATTTATCCGAGTTAAGTTCAAGCATCGAGACACAGAAAACATATTTAAAGAAATACGCAATTGAAAATAATCTAACACATATTAAATTCTATATTGATGAGGGTTATTCAGGAACATCATTTGATCGTCCTGGGTTTCAGGAATTAATTCAAGATATAGAAGAACATAATGTTACCACCATTATTACAAAAGATTTATCAAGATTGGGTAGAAACTATTTAACAACTGGCTATTATATCGAACACTATTTTCCAACAAACGGTGTTCGATATATTGCTATCAATGATAATGTAGATACATCATTGAGTGAGAATGAATTTACACCATTTCGCAATATATTGAATGAATGGTATGCAAAAGATATTAGCAAGAAAATCCGAAGTGCCTATCGAACAAAGGCCATTTCAGGACAGTTTACTGGATCTTATGCGCCATACGGTTACACAAAAAATCCTAAGAACAAGAATCATTTGTTAGTACATGAACCACAAGCTCAGGTTGTGAGAACTATTTTTAAGTTATATCTTGAAGGATTCAGTATTTACAGAATCTCTCATATTCTAAGAGAGAAGAGAGTTTTAACACCACGAGCTGAAACGAATAAAGCAACAGGTAAATATGGATCTAGTAATATCATTAACTATCCTTTTATCTGGTCTGTTGGAACCATAAGTAACATATTGGAAAACAAAGAATATACAGGATGCTTGGTATCTAATAAACATCAGACAAAGTCATATAAAGAAAAAAGACTAACAGTGAATCCGAAGGCTGAATGGATAATTGTAAAGGAAACACACCAAGGCATCATTGATAAATCATCTTTTGAAATGGTCCAACAAATGAAATCAAAAAATAAACGAACTAAGAAGTATTTTCGACCTAACATTTTCAGAGGAAATATATATTGTGGAGATTGTGGTAAATCCCTATCCCTCTCTGTCAGACCAGATAGAAAAACACACGGTACATTTGAATGCAGTTCTTATAAACGCTATAGTAAAATCAAATGTGCTAGTCACTATATTACTTATGAGGTGGTATATAACTACTTCATATCTAATTTGGAGTGCGTTCTTAAAAGTTTCAAAAAAGATAAAAATCAATTCATAACAAATCTAATAGAGATAAATGATATATCAGAGTCTACTAAGAAACTCAATATAAAGAAAATTGAGATAACAAATCGTCTCAATAAAGTAAATGAAGTTATAAAAAATCTTTATGAAAGTTATGTGTTTAAACACATATCAGATGATGTATTTCAGCTACTTGAAAAAACATATGAACAAGAACGATCAGAAATTATGAGTGAAATCGAGAAAATCCAAAATAAGCTAGATCAATGTCAATCTTTTGTGAGTGATGCTAATAAGTTTTGTGATATACTATCTACAATCAAAAATATTAAACAGCTTAACGAGAAGACTATTCATACGTTGATTAGCAAAATATTTGTATACAATACTAGGTCTAATGGAGTTAATAGGGACGTAGAGATTCGATACAATTATATTTCTAAAATGTAATTGGTTCCCATATTATACATTACTCCAGTAATATATCAAACAGTGTAATTTGCAAAACGAAGTCATAATTTTATTATTTTTCATTTAGAGATTGACAAATATGTAATATTCGTCTAAAATGGAATTGAACTCCATAATAGACGAAACGAGGGTTAATTATGTATATAGATAGACAAATAGAATCTAGAATTTTAAAAGTTAAAGAAATGTTTAAAGTATTGTTGATTACAGGACCAAGGCAAACAGGCAAAACAACAACACTTAAACATTTATTTAAAGATGACTATAACTATGTAACATTAGATGATATAACAGAGTTAGAAATTGCTAAAAACGATCCAAAACTATTTTTTCTAAACAATCCTTTACCACTAATAATTGATGAAGTTCAGTTTGCACCGAGTTTATTTAGTGAGATAAAAAGAAGGGTTGATGAAATAGAAGATTATGGACAAATTATCTTAACTGGTTCCCAAACATTTCATTTAATGCAAAATATTACAGAAACATTAGCTGGTAGAGTTGCTATTCTTGAATTCTCGGGGTTATCGTATCGAGAGATTAGTGGTGACAAATATTCTAAACCATTTATTCCCAATGATGATTATTTAAACACAAAAAGAAGCACTAAAAACAATATTAATCTTTGGAATTTCATTCATAGAGGAAGCATGCCTGAATTATATAAAAAAAGTGATATTGATTGGCAAACATATTATGCTTCTTATGTTAGAACTTATATTGAACGAGACGTAAGAAGTTTATTAAATGTCAAAAATCTAGACTTATTTTCGAGATTTATGATTAGCATAGCTGCTAGAACTGGGCAATTAATTAATTACTCAAATATATCTAATGAAATCGGCGTAGATATTAAAACAATCCAAAGTTGGTTGAAGGTACTTGAGGCATCAGGAATTATTGTTATAATTAGTCCTTTTTCAAACAACTCACTAAGAAGAATCGTGAAAACACCTATGATTTATTTTCTTGATACGGGATTAGTTAGTTATTTACTCAAATGGAATACAAAAGATACATTACAAAATGGAGCAATGAGTGGTCCAATATTAGAAACGTATGCGGTTTCTGAAATTATTAAATCATTTAAAAACAATGGATATCTAGATATCCCAATTTCTTTTTATCGAGATAAGGATATGAAAGAAATAGATTTAATTGTTAATGATAATGGAATATTATATCCAATAGAAATTAAAAAAACAATGAATCCTAATTCGTCTATGGCTAAAAATTTTAAAGTACTTAACAAAGCCCTCGGCTTTAAAGTATTTAATGAAATAATTCTTTGTCTAATTAGCAAAAAAACATTATTAAAAGACTACTTAGTCGCATATCCAATAGAGAAAATATAATATTATTAATTATATCTATTCATATATCATTAATTTACATTCAATAACTACTGATTTTTCATGAATTGCATATACACAAAACAATCCAGTAATGTATGTAGATCCAAATGGTTAAAGATATTGTTTAGCAACAGCCAATTTGAGATAAGCTCAAATTGGCTGTTTTATAATATGTTCCTTTACCTTACAAAACATTTAACTATGTATTACAGCATTTATTTGTTATAATACATTTAGAAATATACATTTCATTTTAAGGAGGACTATTAAGTAATGCAAAATAAATTATTAAAACAAAACGAAGTCGGTGTTTTTGCATTAGGTGGTCTTGGTGAAGTAGGAAAAAATATGTACTGTGTTGAGTACCAAGATGAGTTAGTTATTATCGACTCTGGTATTCTTTTTCCAGATGATCATTTGTTAGGAATTGATTACGTTATTCCTGACTATACATATTTAGTTGAAAATCAAGAAAAAATAAAGGCTTTAATCATTACCCATGGTCATGAAGATCATATTGGGGGAATCCCTTATTTATTACGCCAAGTAAAAATACCAAAGATATACGCTAGCGGACTCGCTATCGGATTAATTAAAAACAAGATGGAACAAAATCGTGGAGTTAGATACAATCTAATTGAATATCAAGAATTTGAAAAAATAGTTTTAGGAAAATTAAGTATTAGTTTCTTTAGAACAAATCACTCAATTCCTGATTCTTTTGGAATTGTTGTTCATACACCTGAAGGAGTAATTGTCCATACAGGTGATTTTAAGTTTGATTTCACTCCAACTGGACCTGATGCAGATTATCAAAAAATAGCACAACTAGGTAGAAAAGGAGTTCTTCTTCTTTTAAGTGATTCAACGAATGCAGAACTTGCTGCATTCACAAAAAGCGAGCAATTAGTTAGTGAAAATATTAAAGATATCTTTACTAAAATTGAAGGTAGAGCAATTGTAGCTACATTTGCTTCTAACATTCACCGTGTTCAACAAATTGTTGAAGCAAGTATTGCGACAAAAAGAAAAATTGCTATATTTGGTAGAAGCATGTTACGCACAGTTGATGTTGGAACTGATATGGGATATATAAAAGCACCTCCTGGTACTTTTATTGATTCAAATCGTATTAATAAATATAACGCTCACCAAATAACAATTATTTGTACAGGAAGTCAAGGAGAACCACTTGCTGCACTATCAAGAATAGCTGCAGGAACACATCGTCAAATTAAGATACAACAAGGTGATACTGTAATATTTAGTAGTAGTCCAATTCCTGGTAACTTTGCTTCTGTAAGTAAAACAATTAATCAATTATTTAGACGTGGTGCCAATGTAATTATTAATTCACCATTATCAGATGTTCATACATCAGGACATGGTGGACAAGAAGAATTAAAATTAATGCTTAAATTAATAAAACCTAAATACTTTATGCCAATTCATGGTGAATATAGAATGCTTAAAATTCATTCAAATATTGGGATTATGACAGGAGTTAAAAAAGGTAATGAATTTGTCTTTGATAACGGAGGAGTATTAGCCGTAACTAGAAAGTCTGCTAGATACGCAGGTAAAGTTCAGGCTGGAAGTATCTATATTGATGGTAAGGGTATTGGAGACATTGGAAATATCGTTATTAGAGATCGTAAATTACTAAGTGAAGATGGATTACTAAGTGCAATAGTTACAATTGATAAAACTAATTTACAAGTTTTAGGTAAGCCAGCAATTATCTCTAGAGGATTTATCTACATGAGAGAACATGAAGAACTTACTAAAGGCATGAGTTCACTAGTTTCTGAAACAATTCAGAAAAAAATAATTTCAATGAAGAAAGTAAATATCACAGTACTAAAAAAAGATATCACTAAATTACTTAATGAATATATCTATTCTAGAACTGAGCGTAGCCCAATGATTATGCCAGTAATTATGACAGTAAATTAAATCAAAAAGTGTTATTAATACAAGAGACTTTAAAGAAATAATCTAATTTCATTGTTGTACTCTTTAAACCTTTATCCATTTTTGCCATATTAAAACCACCTCTTACTATATATTATAGTCCAAGGTGGTTTTTCATTTGTGGTTTAGTATACCTTTTTAATTTATTACTAACCAAATTCATGTTTACTATTTCACTCTACTATTAAGTTTTTTGTTATACTCTTAAAGAATTCTGCGCTCCATAAATTAAGATTTTCTACATCTTTAATAAATGGTAAAACATCTTTCTTTGCTTCAGTAAAATCAATTTTATCAAAACGATCAGATAAAATATCAATAAGAGCATCCAAAGTTAATCTTTGTTCATTACTTATAGAATTAGTTTGTTTTAGTCTTGAGTGTAAATGTATTAAGTTAACAGGTGTATTGGTCGCAAGATAAAAGATATAATCATACAAATCACGACCTTTTACTCTATTTCTCCAATTTCTTGCAATAACTGCATGAATTTTACTTGCAAATAAAGATGGCTTATCATAGACTCTCACCTGATAAGGAAAAGGTAGTAATCGATAGTTCAATTCGGTTGTGGCAAACTCAGGTGGACTAATATCAATTTCAAATCTTATCTTGATTTTTTCATTTTTAAGAATTAAATCGTTTTGATTAAAATTAGGATAAAAAATCAATAATAGCTCTTTAGTATTTCCTTTTAAAAAAGCTGATTTAATACTTGTGACATTTTGCTTTTCTTTAGTTGTTATTTCAAATTTAAGACCTAATGACTCAACAATTTGATTTAAAGCAGGTATATACTTATCCAGTAAAAAATCTTTGTCAGGAATTAATAATGTAAAATCTAAATCTTCAGAAAACCGATTAAGTCCATGAAAAATTCTTAAAGCAGTCCCTCCATAAAAAGCTGCATTCTTAAAAAAATCAGTTTTTGAGAGGCCAGCTAATGTAATTTCTTGCATTATTTCTTTAATAGCATTTTTTTTATCATCAATCGTGTTTAAATTGTAGTTTTTGAGCATTTGATCAAGAATGGTCATATTTTCCTACCTCCTTAGTTACAATTTTCTTTAGTAATCTCATATTTGTAGATCTATATTTATCACATAAAAATAGTAGATTATCAAAATTCAGGTTGAAAAACTCATCCTCACTAATCCTTAAATCTTCAAAAATAAGTATTTTTAAAGCTTTCATACTAGATTGGGGAGAAGCTATATAAAGTCTATCACATATTGCCTTTTCAGGACTAGCAATAATATAAGAATATCCATTATCTATATAACTTTCTATTCCAAAAGGATAAGCCGTTTTAGGAATGTCACGATATGTAAATACTCCAAAGATATTATTATATATTTTCGATCTATTCTTATTAAATGTTGCATTTGTATACACAACTACTTTTTCAGGTATTAAACCATGGTAATAAAGTGCATATTCAAAAGATAAATAGGACGGTCCATAAATGTATGCAGACAAAAAGTGTCCTGGTGTGTTTTTATCAGTCTCATATAGCCCTTTAACAACTGGAAAAAGATTCTCTTTTTTTATCTCTCTATGTATCTTTCCTAGGGGATCTGAATAATCATCATATAAACTAAGCAAATCATTAATCGTTTTAACCATATCTGTTTCCTCCATATAATTGTATTATACACCATTATATGGAGGAAATCAATATGTTTAGTAGCAAATTGTTTCAATGAGAATTGCTTAACTATCAGTATAGTTTCTTTGCCATTAAAAAACACTTCCCTACTTATAATAGTATAGAAGTGTTTTTTTATTAAGTGTTCCCCAAATTAGGTTCAGCGTAAGAATTAGTCGCCTTTTTTTGTAATCCGTTTATTTTCTTTTACTTAATTCTTGAATAAAGAATGAAGCTACATCTTCAGCATATTTTTTAGGTCCAAATCCTGCATCAAATCCTAATTCTTTAGCAAGTTCATGAGTAATTCTAGGTCCACCTACAATTACAATAAATTTATCTCTTAGATTTTCAGCTTCAAGCAATTCTACTAAGTTAACAAGATTCTTTATATGAACATCTTTTTGAGTTACTGTTTGAGATATTAATAAGACATCAGCTTTAACTTCTAAAGCTTTTTTTATTAGCTCTTCATTTTCAACTTGGCTGCCCATGTTGTATGCATCAATATTACGATATCTTTCAATGCCGTAATGTCCTGCGAAGCCCTTCATATTCATAATAGCATCAATTCCTACAGTATGAGCATCTGTTCCTGTAGAAGCTCCTACAACAACGATATTCTTGCTGAAATTATCATCAATATAATCTTCTATTTCTTTTTTACTCATCACATCTGTTTCTACAGTTTCTACTTTTATTTTTGTGTAATCAATTGTATGACTTGTTGAACCATATACTATGTACATTGTAAATTCATTATCCAAAGTTATACTTTCAGCAACTAAAGGATCTAGAATTCCCATTTTTTTTGCTAGTAATTTAGCTGCTTCTACTCCTAATTCATCATTCTTAATAGGTAATGTGAAACTAAGTTGCACTTTTGAATCATTTAGGGTATCACCATAAGGAGATAATTTTGTTAAGTCAAGGTCTTTAGAATAAGTTTTTTCATTCATATCATATCCCATATTACTTAACCTCCCTTAATTCTCTAACCATTTGATCAAGAACTGGATTAGTATACATTGGATGTTTTTCTTTTACTCCATGAAGTCCTTTTCCTCCATCAAGTGGTCTCTTTATCCCAGCAAATATACCTCTTTCAATCGTTGTAAAAATTCCAATATTTTCAATTTCTTTCAAGAGGTTTAGAGCGTCATTTAGCACTTTTGAAGCTCTTGTTTTAATTATTCCACCATCTTTAAATTCTATTTCATCTCCAAAATCTTTCATTGTATGATTAATATATTTAGCATTTTCAATGGCTAAATATCTATCACTCATAAAAGGAGTGTGAACTGCTTCAGTGAGCATTCCAAGTAAATGTATTTTTTGGTTAGTTGTAGTTGTGACAATATTAAATAATGCATTTTGAATATATCCTTTAAAAATATTACCTGTCATATGTTTTGTTGGAGGCATGTATTTTAAAGGAGCATTTGGGAATATTTCACGAGCCATTTGGGCTTGTGAAATCTCAAGTAAAAATCCATTTTCAACTGATGGGTCTATTTCGAATGCATGACCTAGTCCCATTAGTTCTTCTTTCATATGAGCAAATAATGCGAATTGTTCATTAATAAACTGTGAAGCAAGAACCGTGTGAGCCTCAGTTACAGCATCACTAGTTGTTAGATAGTTATCTTCTCCTGTATTTATTATTATTCCTGAATAAGCATTTATTACTCTTGAGAAATATTGATCTACAAATGTTCTTTGCATATTGATGTCTCTAAATAAGATTCCGTATAAAGAATCATTTAACATCATATCTAATCTTTCAAGTGCTCCCATAGCAGCAATTTCAGGCATACATAATCCTGAAGCATAATTAACTAACATTATGTATCTGTTTAATTCTTCTCCTACTTCATCAAGTGCACTTCTCATTATTTTGAAGTTTTCTTGAGTAGCATATGTTCCACCAAATCCTTCAGTTGTTGGACCATATGGTACATAGTCTAGTAAACTTTGTCCTGTAGTTCTAATAACAGCAACAACATCAGCCCCAGCTTTAGCTGCGGCCTTAGCCTGAGTAACGTCTTCATAAATATTACCTGTTGCTACAATAACATACAATAGAGGTCCATCTTTTTTTCCATATTTATCAAAGAAGCCATTTCTCTTTGCTTCATGTTCTTTCATTTTATAAAGAGATTCTTGGATAAAAGGTGAAAGTATTTTTTTCACTTCTTTATAATCAAGAGTTGGATATTTAGTAATATCTAGTTTCTTATCAGATACTAGTTTAGCAATCTCCATAATATCAAGATTTAGGTTCTTAATTGTGCTTGCTAAATAATTGCTGATTCCAAGTCCTAAATCACCATTCTCAAGTATGTGGTCAACTAAGATATTTGGGTACGGAACATCAAACTCATTTACTCCATCAACTCCAAGTAAACGGCAAACAGTTCTTTCAACAGAAACTGTTGTGTGCTTATCAATAAATGTTTGCGTTTCTTTAGCAATTTTTTTAGCATATTGTCTTGCTTCAGTTACTGTTTTTTCGTTTAGATTTAATTTATTCATAATAATCACTCCAAATCTTCCAAGACATTGATAATTGGAAGGTTTATTTTTTCTTGTAGTAAGCTTCTAAATTGCGAATTGTTAAAATCATATCCCAAAGATGAATGAGGATTATATGTTAAAAATAACATATTGATTTTATTTATTACTTTTATCTTTGTATTTGTAAATTTTAGTTTCTTGAAATATGATGCATCTACTACTATATGTGTTGCATCTTTAACAATAATAGTAAAATCTTTCAACTCAAATCGATGATCAATTATTACTTGAACTAATTTATTTGATAGAGCTCCATCTAGATAAAGATATCTTGAAGAATTATCTAAGTATTTCTTCACAGTAGTTTCGTTATCTAGTACTGTATCTAAATCAATTATTGTTTTATTTAAATCGTCATCCATAATCAATGACTTAGTCTCATTCTTTAATGTATTGATTATTTTATTACTAACTTTATCAAGTATTAATTCTTCTAATAATAGTAATGTATCGTCTACTACTTTATGAATCGACTTATTATAGCTTGCTCCAGTTGATAATATTGCTGCATCAGCAATATTAAAACTTGCAATAGACTTACGAAATAACGCTCCATCAATTAATATTTTATTAACATTATACTTTCCTATTTTAGAAATAAGTAGTTTCATTTCTTTAATAGTTGAAGGTCCAGCTACTAAGGCTAGTCCTTCTGTAACGGCTTCAATAATCACTATTTCTCCTAATGGAGTTCTAATATTAGTTTTTTCATGAATGTCAAAATCAAAATAGCATTCCTTTAAACAATCATTTGCAGTTGCTATGATTGTTTTTGGATATACTTTAATTCTCGGCTTTGGTTTCATAGTAACATTGTCAATTTTTTCACCATCAAGACCGATAGAAGTAAGAGCTATAACTTCGCCTTTATACTCTTCAATTATCTGATTTAAAACAGTCGTTTTTCCTGCGTTTTTTGCAGTTCCAATTATAGAAATAGTGTGATGTGGTTCAATATATTTTCTTAAAATGTTAAACGTGGTTCTTTCTTTTTCTAGCAGTATTAAATTGATCTAATTTTATGTTGCTGCTTATTTCTGGATCTATTATTCCTTGTCTTGCTGCAACACAGTCTTCACATTCACACTGATTATCATAACTAGTTGGACCATAATATGTAGTTATCATTCCTTCGTAGTTACGTAGAATTGTTTTTCCTGGTGCTTGAGATATTACGTAGTTTGGCATTACAGGAATTTTACCTCCACCACCAGGTGCGTCAACCACAAAAGTAGGGACAGCAATTCCTGAAATATGTCCGCGTAATCCTTCAATTATTTCTATACCTTTACTAACTGGTGTTCTAAAATGTTCAATTCCTCGTGATAAATCACATTGATAAATATAGTAAGGTCTTACTCTTAACTGGATTAATCTTTTAACAAGTTTTTTCATGATGTTTACACAATCATTTACTCCTCTTAAAAGAACACTTTGATTACCTAAAGGTATCCCTGCATCAGACATCAAATCAAGAGCTTCTTTTGCCTCAGGAGTAAGTTCTTTTGAATGATTATAATGAGTATTCACCCAAATAGGATGATACTTTTTAAGCATATTTACAAGGTCTGGTGTAATACGTTGAGGCATTACTACAGGAGTTCTTGTTCCTAATCTTATAACACCTACATGGTCAATCGTTCTTAATTCACTAATAATATACTCAAGACGAGCATCACTTACGAGTAATGCATCTCCTCCAGAAAGTAAAACGTCATTAACTTCTGGATGGTTTCTAATATACTGAATTGCTAAATCAACATTATCCATTTTAGAACCAGTATCTTGTTGTCCTGCAAATCTTCTTCTTGTGCAGTGACGACAATACATACTACACATATCTGTGATTAAGAATAATACTCGATCAGGATATCTATGTGTAAGTCCAGGAACAACGCTGTCAGCATCTTCATGGAGAGGATCTAAAAGATCATGAGATCCAATATGTAATTCATCAATTGCTGGAACTGCTTGTAGTCTAACAGGATCATTTACATTATCAGGATTTATTAATGTTAGATAATATGGTGTAATTGCCATTCTGAATTGTCCTAAGACATTCGAAATAATATCAAGTTCTTCTTTTTCTAACTTGATATATTTATTTAAATCTTCAGCATTAGTTATTCTGTTTTTTACTTGCCAATGCCAGTCATTCCATTCTTTGTCAGTAGCATTTGGAAAGTATTTAGTTCTTCTTTCTAAATGCTTCATATATAATTTTACAGCCATGATAATTCCTCCTAAGTATATTTCTTCTCGAATAATAATTTTATTTTAGGAACACTATTAACTAAGTTTATAGTTAACTCAGCATGTCCTTTTGTATATCCATTACCAATAATCATTGTTACATCACTTCCAACACCTTCTGCGCCAAGAGCAGCTTTTGTAAAGGATGTTGCCATACTGAAGAAATATACAACTCCTGTATCTTTTGTAATTAAGATACAACTCATTTCTGTATTAGGTACATTAACTACATTGATTGTTACATCAACTGGGCCATTATTTGCTTTTATAACTTTATCATATACATCTATTGCGTTAGTTGCATCAGCCAAAACTACTAAGTCACATAAATCTAAATCTTTAAGATCTTGAATTTGAGATTCTTCATTTACAACTCCAATTACTTTTCCTGATGAAGTAGCTTTTTCCATTGCTTGATAAGCACATAGTACACCACTTTTTCCAGCAGCTCCAATTATAGCTACTGTGTCTCCCTCTTTCACAAGTTTATCAACTTGAGCAGGAGCCCCAGCTACATCAAGAGCAGCTAAAACAAGATGTTCATCCATATCTTTAGGAATTCTTGCGAAGATTCCTGTTTCAAATAAAACAGCTGTTCCAACGATATTAACTTGATCATTTGTTATATTAATTGAATTGATTTTATTTATTACAAGTGGCGTTAATGATAAAGAAACTAATGTAGCAATTTTTTCTCCAACTTTAAGTGTTTGATCAGGGAAAAGAGAACCAACTTGTTTAACTTTTCCGATTAACATTCCACCACTTCCTGTGACAGGGTTTTGCATTTTACCTTTTTCTTTTACAATACTTAAAATCATTTCTTCCATTAAATCAACATCATTATTACAAGCATTTTTTATTTGTGTAAAAGAAGCTGAATCAATATTCAAAGTAATAACATCTATTAATAGTTCATTATCAAATATATTCATATCGTTATTAATTTTAGTTGCTGCTTGAGGTAATACTCCTTTTGGAGTTATTACTCTATTAGTACCGTATTTACATAATTTTTCCATATATTTACACCTTTAGTCCTAGTATTTTTCTTGCTTCATTTGGAGTAGCAATTTCTCTATTATGTTTTTTTGCTAGTTCCACTACTCTTTCAACAAGAGCTCTATTGCCTTTTGCTTTAACTCCTTTTTCTATAAATAAATTATCTTCAAGTCCTACTCTTACATGTCCACCATGAATTATAGCTAGTTCAGCTAAAGGAAATTCAAATCTTCCTATTCCTGCGACACTATATGTTGAGTTTTTTGGAAGACTATCTTTTAAGAATATAAAATCTCTTTTTGTACCTGTCATTCCTCCAGGAACACCTAAAACTAATCCAAAATGAAGGTGTTCTTTTATAATTCCTTTTTTATGTAATCTCATAACTTGATCAACATGCATTTTACCAAAACATTCAAGTTCAGGTAAAATACCTTTTTCATATATCTTTTTTGCAAAATAAGTAATATCATCTTCGGTATTAATAAACACTTCACTTCCACCAAAGTTAACACTACCGCAATCTAATGTACACATTTCAGGACTAAGCTCTGTTGGTTGTAATCTTTCATCATTACTCATACCAACTGCTCCTCCTGTAGAGGGCTGAATTATAACATCAGGACAAAGCTTTTTAATCTCTTTCATTGTTTCTTCAAATCTAGTTTTATCTTGAGTTGGTGTACCATCATCTTCTCTAACATGAAGATGAATAATTGATGCTCCTGCAATATAAGCAAAATAAGCTTCAACAGCCATTTCTTTTATTGTATAAGGAACAAAGTAGTTATCTTCTTTAGTTACTTCTGCGCCACTTATGGCGCAAGTAATTATTAGCTTTTCCATTAGTATCTTTGAAACTCTTTAGGAACAATACAAGTCCCACTAGCCTTAGCTACTAAGATTTTTTCTTTTAATACATGAGCAGCTGAAGGGCTATGTTTAGGTAGTGCTTCTATTACCTTATATGCTTCAAATTGCATCTTTCTTGAAGTGTTACCCGTGCTTGTAATCCAACCAGTTACTTCAATATAATCTCCAGCATATAAAGGAGCTAAAAATTCAACACTATCATAAGCTCTAAATAATCCTTCATCTCCATCATTTCTAATTAATAATTCAGTAGCACAATCACCAAATACTTGCATAATAAATGCACCATCTACTAATCCTCCACCATAATGTGCATGATGAGCTGATAATCTCATTCTAATTAATACTTTTTCCATAACTAATCCTCCAATTCCATTACTTTTGGTTCTTTAATAATTAAAGTTGCTCCTGTTGCTTCTACTATTTCCATGATTGTATATTCAGGGTTATATTCTAGAAGATGAAGACCGTCTTCTTTAACTTCCATAACACCCATTTCAGTTATAATCATATTTACTTGATTTTTAGCAGTTAGTGGTAATGTGCATTCTTTTAAAATTTTAGGTTTACCTCTGTTTGTATGAGTTGTAGCGATAATAACTTTTTTAGCACCAGTTACTAAATCCATTGCCCCTCCCATTCCAGGAACCATTTTCCCAGGAATTATCCAAGAAGCTAAACTACCTAATTCATCTACTTGAAGACATCCTAAAACAGTTACATCAACATGTCCTCCTCTAATAATAGCGAAGGATAAAGCTGAATCAAAATACATTCCGCCTTCTACTAAAGTAACAACTTGTCCTCCAGCGTTAGTGATATCTTTATCATAGTTATCTTCTGTAGGTGCTGGTCCTAATCCAATTAGACCATTTTCACTTTGAAGATCAATTTTTACATCTGTTGGAAGAAAATTACCAACTAAAGTAGGAAGACCTATACCTAAGTTTACTAAATCTCCATCACTTAATTCTTTAGCTACTCTTTTAGCTATAAAATTTTTAGTTTCTTGTCTATCCATTTATTCTTCCTCCTTAATGATATAATCAATAAAAACATGAGGAGTATCTACGTTATCAGGATCTATTCTTTCAACAATTTCTCTAGCTAATACAATAACTTTATCTGTCGCAGTTGCCATAACTGGGTTAAAGTTTCTTGTTGTTTTAGTGAAATTAGTATTACCATATTTATCTACTGTAGTACCATAAAGAAGCGCTAAATCCGCTCTTATAGGCAACTCTAAAATAAAGTCTTTAGAGTCAACTGTGACAATCTTTTTTCCTTTTTCAACGATAGTTCCAAGTCCTGTAGGAGTTAAGAATCCACCAAGTCCAGCACCACCTGCTCTTATTTGTTCAGCAAGTGTTCCTTGAGGTACTAAAATACATTCCATTAATCCTTCACTCATCAATCTTCCAGCTTCAGGATTTAGACCAATGTGTGAAGCTATAAGTGTCTTTACTTGAGAATTTGCAATTAGTTTTCCAACACCTAAATCAACAAATCCAGCGTCATTACAAATGATTGTTAAGTCTTTAACATTTAGTCTTACTAATTCATCCATTATCTTTTCAGGAGTACCTACAGCCATAAATCCACCAACCATAATACTCATCCCATCAAACACGTGATTCTTAAGTTCTGATAATTTAATAATTTCTTTCATAAAGCACCTGCCTTCTTTAGTATTATTAATCTTTAATTGGTGGCATTAATAATGCTTCACCAATTATTACTTTTTCATCATCTTGATTGCACGCAATACAATCAAATAAAACTCTATTCTTTTCAATATTAATTTCTTTAACTGTAACTTCTGCCTTAATAGTATCTCCAAAATAAACTGGTCTTCTAAAGCGCAATGTTTGAGACATATAAATAGATCCCGGACCAGGCAATTTCATACCCAATAAATGACTAAATAGTGATCCTATTAACATTCCATGACTTATTTTTTTCTTAAACATTGTTGTTTTAGCGTATTCTTCATCAAAATGTGCAGGATTATAATCTCCTGTAATTTCACCAAACATCTCAATATCTTTTTGGGTAATAGTTTTTTTACTACTGACAGATTCACCAATACTTATTTCATGAATCGATTTTCCTATTTTTACCATAGATCTTCCTCGCTTTCTTTTTAGAAAATAAAAAGAGCAGTTTATGTTCATCACATAAACAGCTCATCATTTTTAATAAAATGACAATGAATAAAGATTTCCCTTTATTCATCAAGAATTTACCATAGTAGACATAGCAAACCTTTCGGCAAATCCCTCCTTCTTAAATAGTCTTTAGCGTCTACGCCATTAACACCTATTTAGTACCCAGGAACATGCTCCTCTGTATTCTTATTTTTATCCCTTATTTACACAATAATTATATCTTAGATTGTAAGCGTTTGTCAACGCTTATTTATAGTGAATATTAGTTTATTAAAAGAATGACTAAATCAAATTTATACACCCTATTCTATAAATTAATTAGTTCCTCATATGATAATAATGCAAAAATATAATGTGGAATTGCTTTTGTAATATTATTTGAAATATTTATATTATTCATTGAAATTTTATATGCTTTTTTTGGGGAATAAGTATCTATATAACCTTTCATACTCTTTGATTTTGTGTTTCCACCAGATTTGCATTCAATAGGTAAAATATTCCCTTTTGATTGAACTAGAAAATCTATCTCATAATCTCCTAATCGTATATAAAAGAGGTCCTGAGATTTAGAAATAAGCATTTGAGCGAGAAGTTGTTCCCACAATGCTCCTTTGAATAATCCCAGTTCATTATTTTGAATTTTATAGACATATTCTTTTCCTAACATGTTGACTAGGAGACCAATATCATTCATATACAATTTAAATATTGAACCTTTACCATCTATTAGAGTCCCTTTTAAATGGTCTATATTATAACACTTTGTTACATTACCAGTTCTTTCTAGCCACTCAATCGCATTACCAAAATGTCTTGCTCTTTTATTTTTTTCTACTACAGAATATATAAAACGATGATTTTCTTTTGAAAATTGATTAGGTATAGAATCAAAACATTTTATAGTTTTAATTTTATTTTCTTGATTAGTCTGATATTGTTGAATATCACTTCGATATAAATCAACTATTTCCCCTTGCTTAATAAATACATCCCCATAATCTTTGTTTGTTATATATGATAGCACTACTCTAGGCATTCCTCCAACGATAATATACTCTTTTATGTCATTATTTAGAAGGTCATGATAAATGTCATTTGTGAGTATACCTAATTTAGATTTCTCTTTTATAGTTTCTAAGATTTCATTAAAATCAGGCTTATACTTTGCCCATAAAAATTCTTCAAAATCCATCGGGTACATTTCAATATGTTTTACCGTTGGTCCAGGATTAAGATATTCACCACCTAAATTAACACCCAGAAGAGAACCACTTGCGATAATCTTAAATTTTTTCATTTCTGTTAATGGTTTCAATAGTGAAAAAGCCCTTTTAGATAATTGTATTTCATCCAAAAATAGCAAAGTGTTTTCCATAGTAATGTTGAATATGTTCTTTGAAACTCCATATGCTTGTAAAACTTTAACAGCTTCTTCAGGATTAGGCATTTTATCAAATGAATTTCTCATATCCATTTGATCCTCAAAGTTGATATATAACAAATTTCTAAACTCTTTTTTTCCAAATTCTTTCACAATGAAAGTCTTTCCTGTTTGCCTTGCACCTTTAATTAGCAACGATTGTGATGTGTTGTTGTTTTTCCACTCTAATAACTCTTGATATATTTTTCTCTTCATATTATCACCTAACTCAATTATACCATTCCCCGGTAAAACGTGCAAGTTAATTAAATTATTCCCCGGTAAAACGTGCAAGTTAATTAAATTATTCCCCGGTAAAACGTGCAAAAGCTATTTAATCTATCTGGCAAACATGATTTATTTTATTAAAATCTAATAATTTGTAGCTATTAAAAAAGCCAGTAGTCTATCTACTAACTTTTTTATCAATTACGTTCAAGAAAACTCCCTCTTCAATAATGTTGAGAACAATATAAGTGGGGGATGAATTGAACCAAAATTCTATTTTACTTAGCATTAATCATTATTATTTTATCTTTAAAATGGTTTGAAGAAATAGTTATTTTAGTTTCTCCTATTTCACCAATTGTTTTAACATAAAATCCAATACTTCCACCAATAAGTGCTAGATTAGGTGGTCCAATAAGTTCAAGTGGTCCTTTTATTTTTATTCTAATAACTTCATTTGAATAAACTAAAGGATTTAAATACTCATCTAGATGTTTTACTACTATTCTTGTTGTTTGGTAAGTATCAGTTTCACTAAGTGTATCATCATCTACTTCAACGTATAAATCTGAACTATAACTAGTACCAATTATTTTAGTAGCTACTAGATTCTTTTCAATATAAGCCTCAAACTTATAAGTAGTTGATTCACTTCCCCATTTACCGATATATTTCTCATATAGTTTAGCTGCGTCATCAAATTTCATTTTGTTTCTAAATAGGAATAAAGCCATTTTTATTTTGTATTTAAATGGAAAATCAATTCCGTATTTCATTACTGCCTTAAATAGCTCTTTAATTCTAATATTGTCTTTAGGACTAAAATCTTCATTCTCACTTATTAAATTACCGATAAAATCATCAATAATAATTGGTGGATGAGGTAAATCAGGATATTCTAAGCTAGGATAGAAATAATCAATAAAATCATCATCAATATAAAACTTTATACTATCCGCATTTGTCATAACGTATATTTCTTTAATTTCACTTGCTTCTTGTTCACCAATATTTAAACTTGATAAAACTTCAAGATAAGGTTCTCCTTCACTTTGGCTCTTATAAACACTAGCTGCATATTTTGGTATTCTAAACATATCTAGTACTCCGTGATAACAGATTCTATCCCCACTACCAAAGTCTTTATGAGTATTATAATCAAACATACACCAACCAATTGCTCCTGATATATTAGTATATTTATAAGAATCATTTTGAACTCTTAAATGTCTTTTAGCGTGATATACACGATGATATTCATCATCAAATTTCTTTGTTGGATACATATGTCCGTTATATTCAGTAATTAGATATGGAACATTCTTTTTAGTTACTTTACGAGCTTTTTCTACTCCCTCGTTATATCCTCTATGAATAAAATCATTATATGTATACACATCTTCAAAGAATTTACTTCCTTTAATATTTCTTACTCCGCCTGTTGGGCGGAATGGATCTAACTCTTTTGCTATTTTGTTTGTTTCTTTATATAAAGCGTCATTATCTGGAGACTCGTTTATTCTTACTCCCCACATAATTACTGAAGGATGATTGTAGTCTCTAACAATCATTTCAGTAACATTTTGTTTGGCAACTTCTTGCCAAATCTTATTACCGATATGTTGCCATCCAGGAATCTCATTTATTACTAATAATCCTATTTCATCACAACGATCTAAGAAATGTTTACTTGGAGGATAATGACTACTCCTAACAACATTTAATCCAAGATCATATTTTAGGATATCAGCATCTTTCTTTTGTGCATTACTAGGCATTGCGTAACCAACATATGGGAATGATTGATGTCTGTTTAATCCTCTTAGTTTAATATGTTCTTTATTTAAGAAGAACCCTTTAGTATTGAATTGAACACTTCTCTTAGCAAAACGAGATGAATAAGATATTTTACCATCCATTAAAATATCTAAATGATATATTACTGGCTTATCTAATGTCCATCTTTTAAAATCTAAGACACTATGAACACTAATCTTCTCTCTTAAATCGTATTCTCTTTCAAATGCATGTACTAATTTATTGTCTCTATAGATATTAAATTTAAAAACACTACTCTTCTTAGCTAGAAAATTAATCATCATTCTAATTTCTAAAGTATCTGCGATTACATCTATAAAAGCATTCTCAACGAAGTTAGCTTCATGTTCTATGATATATACTTCTCGGTAGATTCCACCATAAGTTAAATAATCAACCACATGTCCATGTGGTGGAATATCAGTTCTTTCTTTAGAATCAACCATTACGAAGATAGTATTATCTCCATTATTAAGTTCTTTAGTAATTTCTACACTAAAAGCAGTATAACCTCCCTTGTGAGAAGTTACTAAAGTAGAATTGACATAAACCTCAGCATATGCCATAACTCCTTCAAAATGAAGAGTATAGCGTTTTGATTTAATTTTCTTTATTTCAAAAACTTTTTGATAACTACTAATGAATTGATAATCCTTTTCAGAAAAATTGTTATAAGGAAGTTCAATATTAGTATGGGGAAGATTTACTTTCTTACCAGCAGGAAGCGCAGTTATGTATGATTCTTTATAATTTGGTTTATAATCCCAATCATAATTCAGGGTAAGCGTCTTCAATTGTTGTTTTTTCACTTACATCACCTCTTTTAATTTTTAATTCATTAATTATTTCATTATATTTTTGTTCATCTATAATATGTTTCTTATTAAAGATATATCTTGATAATAACATTCCAAACACTGGAAGAATAAACATTAATATTCTTATTCCCCAAATTGTTAAATCACTTTGAGGAGCAGCAACATCTTCAATGTCAGGAACAAACTTGATTATAGCTAACCCAACTCCTACTACTCCCATTGAGAGACCTGTGGCGAGTTTTACTACAAACGTTTGAACACTAAATACTATTGCTTCACTTCTTCTACCTGTGACTAGTTCTCCGTATTCAACTGTGTCAGTTAGTAATACTGTTTGAAGGACCATACTAAGTCCTTGTCCAAAGAATACAGCGACTCCTATTACAAATACCATTACTATGAAGTTCCCCAGTATAAAGGCATTAATAAACAAGAGAATAAACGCAACTACTTGAACTAAAATTGATAAGTTATAGATTTGTTTTCTTGTCATCTTTTTAGCAAGAGACGGATAAAGTACTACTCCACTTATTTGGACTACTCCACCAAAAGCTAAAAACGGGAATAATAAATCTAAATTACCAATATCGTACTTAATATAATAATAAGCCATTGCGCTTGTAATATATAGTACAAAATTGCTAATTACAATAACAATCATAACAACCATTAATTGATCATTCTCTTTTAATAATTGAAACATTCTTTTTAAAGTGATTTTATCTTGGCTTTTTACAACTATTTCTTCTTTAACATTAGCTACCATAAATATTTGTGAAACTAAGAATAATGCACTTATTATAATTGCGAATAAGAAAAATCCATGTAACATTTCACTATTAGATTCTCCTCCACCTAAGAAGATAACAATAATAATATAAGGTGCACTAACTAAGAAGTACCCAATACTTGTAAAAAATCTAGTAATAGCAGAAATACTTTCTCTTTCTTCTTGTTTATCAGTTAAAGAAGGTATCATCGACCAAAACGGGATATCCATTAAAGTATATGTCATTCCCCATAATGTATAAAGAACAGTTATATAGATCAACATAGCAGTTGAATCAACTGCTAAATCTGGTTTAAAGAATACAAATACTAATACAATAGCATTAAGTACAGCACCAATTAATATCCAAGGTCTAAATTTGCCCCATCTAGTTTTTGTATTATCAACAATTGTTCCCATGATAGGATCATTAATTGCATCCCATACTCTAACTACCATAAACATTATACCAACAAATGCTGATCCAATTCCAACATAATCGATTAAATATATACTCATAATGGTACTCATAGCAAACATTGCGTCTTTTCCGATTCCACTTACTCCAAAAATCCATTTTGTTTTATTACTCATCATCATTCTCCTCTTTTATAATAAATAATCTTGATCCAAAATCAGGTAAAAGCATTACATTATCATTATAACCAGTTCCAGTGAACTGGTGATGAAGTAATAAATCAATATTACTTAACTGATTTCCAGTTAATTCTTTATTAAAATCATCAAGTTTAAACATATATCTGTTCGCAACTAAATTATGTAAGAAATGATTTACTTTTAGTTTAATTGGTAAAGCTTCATTAACCAAACTTCCAAATGTTCTTATATTTGTATATTGAGTACGTGTTGTAATATTATACATTTTGTCTTTATTTAAGTCTTTTATTTTTATTGTTTCAAAACCTGGGTTAGGTTTAGCTAGTTTTTGAAAGAATCCTAATATCGCTTCTTTCTTGTCTCTGCTTATAACCATCCAAATAGTGTAGTTCGTATCATAGACACTAAGAAGTCTTTTAAAAGAACCATATTGAAACAAATGACGATACTCTTTATAGAACTTAACTTGTTGTTTTATAACTTTCTCATCAAATGGAGTTAAGATACTTAAATCAAGTTCATATCCTAATACTCCGAAACAAGCAACATTAAATCTTGTTTCGAGAGGTGTGTGTCTCATAACCTGAT
Organism: Candidatus Izemoplasma sp.; assembly: GCA_029939945.1. Taxonomy (GTDB): domain Bacteria; phylum Bacillota_I; class Bacilli_A; order Izemoplasmatales; family Izemoplasmataceae; genus JAFGXW01. The sequence continues at coordinate 42,747 of JAOZRX010000005.1, forward strand.
GAGATCTATCTCCACAAACATGATTTGATATTGTTGAAAGAGGGTATAGTAAACTTGTTCCTTCTTGAATATACAACCTTTCAAAAGCATCAGTATTGTCACTTGTCCAAGTTTGAGGCATATAGTAAAGCATTCCTAAATCAAATCTATTTCCTCCACTTGAACAAGACTCAAATAAAATGTCTGGAAATTTTTTTGTTAGGTATTCTAAAATTTCATAAAGACCAAGAACATATAAGTGATTAAACTTCCCTTGATTTTCTTTTGATAAGTAATTACTGAAGACATCACTAAAGTTTCGATTCATATCCCACTTAACATATTTTATGTTCGCACTACTAAATAAATTGGTCAACGTTTCCTTTAAATATAGTCTAACTTCAGGGTTAGTCAAATCTAGAATTAACTGGTTTCGACCTAGACTTGGAGGCGTTTTCGGTAGTTTTACTGACCAGTTTGGATGTTCTCTATATAGGTTGCTGTCTTCGTTGACCATCTCTGGTTCCACCCAAATACCAAAATCTAAACCAAGTTTATTTACTTGATCACAGATTCCCTTTACTCCTCTAGGTAATTTCTTTTTATTATAATACCAATCGCCAAGTGAAGAAAAATCATCATTTCTCTTCCCGAACCATCCGTCATCCAAACAGAATAATTCGATACCTAGTTTTTTAGCTTTCTTCGCGATTGATAATAACTTTTTTGAATTAAAGTCAAAATATGTTGCTTCCCAATTGTTTATTAAAATTGGTCTCTCTTTATATTTGCTTTTTTCATTAATAATATATTCATTTATTAATCTATGAAAATTATCGCTTAGTTTGTTAAGTCCTTTATTCGAATAAGTCATTATTACTTCTGGAGTGACAAATGATTCATCAATCTTTAAAGGATATCTGAAATCAAAACTATTAACTCCAGCGTTAACTCTTAACAAGTTATGAGGTGACACTTCAATGTTAACTTCAAAGTTTCCAGAATAGACTAAAGAAAACCCATATGCGTCTCCGTAATCCTCTAATGTGTTTTTATTCTTAAGAATGAAAAATGGGTTGTGGTCACTACTTGAGACACCTTTCTTAGAATCAAATCTCACAGTTCCATTTATTAACTCAAAATCAGAGATATGTCGCTCTCTAATCCAAGCTCCATCGAGCTTACTTAAAACGAAATTTTTATTCACTAAATCCAAATTAAAACTGAGAACTTTATCAAGAATAATTTGTCCATTACTTTTATTGATGACTTCTAAACTTCTTACGATTATGTCTTCTTCTTCAAAAATCGAATAATAAAGTTTTAAGAAAATGTTTTCAGTTTCATCTTTCAATAAAATTTCTAAAGTTTCATCTTTTTTTGTCTCTGGTAAATATTCTATAATTCGATTTGTCAAAATTTTATGCGATTGATATTTAAAATCTAGTGTTCTGTGAGCGGTATCTAATTCCATATGAAAAGTAGGCTCTCTATAATCACCTTTTCCGAAGTTAGATACCTCTAAGAGAGTATGATTTAATGAATAACCCTTTTGTTTAGCCGAATATGAATTTGAACTACCAAGTTCAAATTCATACTTCAACCTGACATCATTGATATCCTTAACTTTCAATATTTTATCTCCATAGTATATATGTTCTAAATGATTAGCTTCATTTATCATCATAATGTAAGTAGAATTTTTTGTTTGTAGGTAAAATGTTTTTTCTTCTTCATAGAATTTAAACATCTTTATCACTCCTTGTTTCAATGTTTACACTAGAGTTTAGCACAGATTTTTTTATTTGATTTTTTTATTATAGATTACAAATTTATAACTTTCTTAATATCTATCTTTGATATTGCCATATTTTTTGCATTCTTGAATCGTTTTTTTAGGTACCCTCTACAGTATATCTAATATAATTTACAAGAATAACTATTTAGTGTATATACATGTATTATTTTATATATTTTTGCTAGTTTTTTTAATTATTTTGAACAGTATCAATTTTGATTGGTCAATACATTTGTTACCTTATCAAAATCACTGCTCTCAATTTTTGATACCTTTGAGAGAGCACTTAAAAACCGTTAACTTAAATAGTTAATTAACTCCCTAGTGAACCTATCAAACTGTTTTTTTCCAGCTGAAGTTTGCTTAAATACTCCTGAATTTTCGATACATTTAACAAATTTTAGAGCAACTTCTTTGTTGATGAATTCATCTATATCTTTACCTTTGTATTCACCTTTTAAATACGTCACCCACTCATAATGTATGTTGTTTTTTGGAAGGTTTTCATTGTTAAGTATTACATTTTTTATTTCTTGTAACTCGTGTTTTAACCTTGCTGGTAACACAGCGAGACCCATTACTTCAATAAGGCCAATGTTTTCTTTCTTAATATGATGATTTTCTGGATGTGGGTGAAAGATCCCAAGAGGAAATTCATCGCTAGTTTGGTTGTTTCTTAGTGTTACGTCTAAGATATATAAATCGCCGTCTTTACGTGCTATAGGAGTTATTGCATTATGAGGTTTATCTGTATGAGATAAGATACCTGCTTCTAGATCATTGTAGTTTTCCCAGAATTTAAATAGTTTATCAGCTGTCTTTATAACTGTTTCTCTATTCTTTGAAACTAATCTAATCACACTCAAGGGCCAATGTAACTGTCTTATTGTTATATCATCAATAATATGTTCTGATAGAATCTTAGCATCTTCTATTGGAAAATGGTGTCTTCCTCCCTGGTAATGCTCATGACTAAGTATAGATCCTCCTACAATTGGAAGCCCTGCATTAGAACCAAGAAAATAGTGTGGTAATTTATCAACGAAATCAAATAGTCTCTTAAATGTATTAATTGTAACATTCATTGGTTCATGTTCTTTTTTGAGTACTATTGAGTGTTCGTTGTAATATACATATGGTGAATATTGAAGATAGAAATCCTCTTTGTTTAGCTCCATATGTACTATTCTATGATTTGTTCTACCTGGCTTAGATTGATTCCCATAAAATCCTACTTGTTCTTTACATAGTAAACATTTTGGATATGTAGAGCTTGTTGTTTTGCCTTGTTTAATAATATCTCTAGGATCTTTTTCTGGTTTACTAAGATTTATTGTAATATCAAAAGGACCATAAGGAGTATCTGATTTCCAAATGATATTTTTTGAAGTTCTTTCGGTTTTGATATAATTACTTTTTTGCGATAATTTATAGAAATAGTTGGTTGCTTTTACTGGATCATCACTTAATAATTTATCGAATAGATAATTTATTGTTGATGGTCTTGGAAGCAATATATCCATAATCTTAGCCTCAAACAAATCTCTTTGTGTTGTTGTATCAGGTTTGAATAACCCTTTAGTAAAAGCGTAATTAAGGATAGGTCGTAATAATGACGACGGTTCTACTACTTCTATATCCCCTACATCTGAATCACTATAATCTTCTACTTCAAGTAAATGTATTAGTTTATTTATTGTGTAATCGAAATCTTCTTTTTCAAGTAATAATTCGTTAATTCCATAAAGACATAGGCTTTTAATATCACTATTTATTTTCATTACTAAATCCCTCCTTATGAAGTTGATGGAATTTCCATGCTGATGCAATTATTGATGAAACATCATTATATTTTTTAATCCATTTCAATTCTCGTTCTGCCTTCTCACTAGATGCAATAAGTCTAGCAGGGTCTCCTGCGCGTCTTCCTGTTACAATGGCTTTAATAGGATGTTCTGAGACTTTTCTAGAAGCTTCAATCATTTCAAGAACGCTAAATCCAGCCCCACTACCAAGATTAAATATATCACTCTTATTAGTGTCTATTACTTTTAGCATAGCTAATATGTGAGCTTCAATCAAATCCTCTATATGGATATAATCTCTTATGCACGTTCCATCAGGAGTATCATAATCATCTCCAAAGATGCTTATATTATTTCTTTTTCCGAGTGGAACTTGCAGTATTAAAGGGATTAAATGGGTTTCTGGATTATGACTTTCACCAATTTCTCCAGTGTGAAACGCACCCGCTACATTAAAATATCGTAAAGCTATGTATTTTATACCATGTGCAATATCTGCCCACTTCATCATTTTCTCCATTGCAAGTTTAGTTTCCCCATAAGCATTTGTAGGAATTTCCAAAGTATCTTCAGTGATCGGCATAACTGTTTTTTCGCCATATACAGCCGCAGAACTACTGAAAACAATATGTTTTACATTAGCTTCACTCATTGCTTCAAGTAATACTTTTGTGCCTTGTACATTATTGTCATAGTATTTCAAAGGTACTTTCATACTCTCTCCCACTAGGCTAAATGCAGCAAAATGTATTACAGCATTAATATGGTCGTCAAGCAGAACTTTAATAACCGAAGACTTATCTCTAACATCAACATTATAAAATTTAGCTCTCTTATCAACAGAATCAATATAACCTGTAGATAAGTTGTCAATTACACTAACATTGTACTCTCTTTCTAGCAAGATTTTAACAGCATGACTACCAATATAACCGGCACCACCCGTAATCAATACATTCATTTTAATTCCTCACTTTCTAACTTTCTGGCTCCATCAGCGGCTTTAACAACATAAAAGTCTGCTGAAATTCCAGTATTTTTTTTATAATCTTTTGAAACTTTATCTATAATTTTATCCACATCACAAGTCTTAACAAGTGATATAGTACAGCCTCCAAACCCTGCCCCAGTCATTCTCGATCCTAATGCACCGTATTCTCTAAATGAGTTAACAAGTGAATCTAGTTCTTTACAGGATACTTGATATAAATC
>JAOZRX010000005.1:47640-65475 GCA_029939945.1 Candidatus Izemoplasma sp.
CTGCTAGTGTTCTCTTCTTGTTAGTATTCCCAATAATTAATGAGTAATTGTCTAATTTAAGCGGTATATACTCGCTATCTAAAGTATCAGTATTTAACAGAATTGAGTAATCTCTTCTCCCGAAAGCAACAATATATTGATCCATTATTCCACTACTAATATTCATATATCTGTTCTCTACATATTTTGATATATTCACAATTTCAAGAAGGTCAATATTCAAATTAAATGTATCTCTAAGTACAATTCCGATGAGGACTTCTAAGGAAGCGCTTGATGATAGTCCAGCTCCAACTGGCAAATCACCGGCAATCAAAATATTCAAACCATGATCAATATTGTATCCATTTTCTATAACCGTTTTGATTATACCTTTGGCAAAATTAGTCCATCCATCTTTTCTTGAGTATTCAAAATCCTGGAGATTAAGATTCTTCATTTTGATATTTGTATCTGAATTATTTTCAAGTTCTATCTCTACATTATTATTATACTTCTTTTTTAAGTGACTGTTAATATCTAGTTTTGAATTATCATTATCATTATCATTATCATTATCATTATCATTATCATTATCATTATCATTATTATTTTCTAAGTTAAAAATTCCAACTCCAAAATCCTCAAAATCATCAGAAAGAAGATGAAATTCAAAATCGTCTCTTTTTGAGACAAAAGCATAAGTTCCTCTATTAATTGCAAACGGAAAAACTCGACCTCCATTATAATCTATATGTTCACCAATCAAGTTGACTCTACCTGGACTAAAGTAAACTTGATACTCACCTTCTAAAAACGCTTCATGTTTTTTTGCTACTTGTTTTATATTCATAATATTTCTCCCTTTAGTAAAATTTTACTTTAATGTGCTTCTATCAACTAATTTTGTAGGTATAACTTTCTTCATAGTCACAGTTCTTCCTTCTATTTTTTCTATCAAAGAATACAATGATTGCTCTCCCATAAATTCAGTAAATACATGTACTGATGATAAAGGAGGAGACGTGTAATTTGACATTGGGTTATCATTGAATCCAACTATTCCAATGTCTGCTGGAATAGTTAAACCCATCTCATTTATCGCTCTTAGAGCTCCTAATGCAATTGAATCATTAGCACAAAAATATACTTCAGCTCTATCATCTTTTGATAGTATTTGCTTCATTAATTTATACCCAGATTCACTTGAAAATGATCCAACATGAATATATTTTGTATTCAGTAGATTTTTTTGATACAAATAGTCTCTAAATACAAGTTCTCTTCTCTCTCCAAGTCTAATATTATTAGAGATATATTCTACTCCACCAATATATCCTATGGACTTGTATTTTTTCTTAATAAGTAAATTAAGAACACTCTTAACGGCATGGTTAAAGTCTATAACGACACTGTCATATTGTTCTTCGTTGGGACTAGAATCAACAAAAACAAGGTTTGGAGAAACCTTTTTAAACATCTTGATCTGGGAAGTAGAAAACTTTCCTATACATACTATTCCATCGATTCCCAAAGACTGGTTAATGTCAAATTTACCGTTACTACTATACACGAGAACAGTATCTAAATTAGATTTAAAAGCAAGTTGTTGGATACCTCGCCTGATTTGCATATAGTACGGATCATCCATTTCTTCTTTAACATCATACCAATGTAAAATTGCAATTTTATACTTTTTCGCAGCTTTTAATCTTGGACGATTCCTTGGAGTTTTATAGTTCATTTTATTAGCAGTACCAATAATTTTTTTTCTGAGTTCATCACTTACACTTAACTCTTTATCGTTGTTTAAAACTCTTGAAACTGTAGTAATAGAAACTCCAAGTTTATCAGCTATGTTTTTTAGGGTTGTCATCTAATCACCTCATAATAAAATCTTCAGTAAAATTATACCATAATTTTACTGAAGATTAAAGTTATTATTTATATTCTGTTAAATCTACTACAATTTTACTATTTAATACTCTTTCAAAACCTTTGAAAATATCGTAAGTGGCTTTTGCATCCTCAAAAGCGTTATGAGCCTGCTTTTCAGTGATATTTGTGTACAATTTTAAAGCATTAAACAATCCAAGGTCATTTTTTAAGTTAAAATAGTTCTTATGTAATTTAAGAAGATTTATGTACCTTGTCCTTTTCCTAAGCGATGGAAGACGATTTATTTTGTACGATTCTCGCAATGCGAGGAAGTCATTCCTACCCCAGACAATGATAGCAGGGTTATATTCTTCAATCAAATGCTTAAAATGGGTGTAAAATTCTTCGTATTTAATCCCATTATCCACGTCCTCTTGCGTTATCTCAAGAAATTTCAATGTTCTTTTTGTTAATTTTGGATGCCTTACTGGCTGTATAATTTCTGAGTATTCTTCAATAATATGATCTTTCGCATCCACCATGTAAATACCTACTTGAATAATTTCTTGTGTGAAATTCTTATCTTGTCTATATGGATGCATTGACATTTCAAGATCCAAGAACATTCTATTCTCGAGACCGTTAATTAGTTCTTTTGTTCCAGTTCTTATATTCAATATGTCGTAATAAATTATGTTTTTTCTATATCTTATTTCCATGATTTTTACAACATAATCTACATTTGACACTTTTCTACCTTTATACACCCTTTTTTCATCATCTATGACAAATTGAATGAACCTTGATATAGATAGATACTTTCCTACTCTATTTACTATTGATCTTTGCAAGTAAAAAAACAACACTTGATTTTTTACTCGTATCGATATTATTCTGTCTTCTTCATCTATACATAATATTCTTCCACTAATTGTTTTTCTCATTTAACCACCTATCACATTATATCATATAATTACTCATCTTTTAATTTTTCTATTAAATTAAGTGCTGCCTTCTTTGAAATCCCAATTTCAATTAATTCTTCAATTGAAGCAAGTTTTATCAGGTTTACCGATTTATATTTCTTTAGTAGTTTCTCTTTTGATCTTTCACCTACTCCCTCGATGGTATCTAAAATCGAATTAAATATACCTTTGCTCCTTACCTGTCTATGGTATGAAACGGCAAACCGGTGGGCTTCATCCTGTATTCTTGTCAATAAATGAAACGTGTTTGAACTTTTCGAAATCTTAATTTTTTCAAGATCCTTATTTAGCAAGTGATCTGTCTCATGTTTATTTCCTTTAACAAGTCCAGCAAGTGGAATATCTAGCTCAAGGCTATCTAAAATTTCTTTTGCAGCATTAATTTGTTGCACTCCTCCGTCAACTAAAATTAAGTCAGGTCTTCTTAAATTCTCCATTAGAACTTTGTAATATCTACGATAAATAACTTCCTTCATAGTATGGTAATCTGAAGCTTTATTATCTAGAGATTTTATTTTATATTTGCGGTAATCCCTTTTTGATGGTTTCCCATTTTTGAATACAACCATACTACTTACAGCGTCAGTTCCAAATAGATTAGAATTATCAAACGCTTCTATGATATATGGAGAATTTATTTTTAATAATTCTCCTAATTGGTCGACCGACTTGATTGTCCTATCTAATTCTCTTTTTACTATCTCTGTTTTTTGAATTAATGACTCTTTTGCGTTTAATACAGCCAAATGCAACAATCTATATTTATCACCTTTCTTTGGCTTAAATAGTTTTGATTTCAAATACTCACTAAGTGTTTCACTATTTAGGTCAATAGGTACAAAAATTTCTTTTGGTGCAGGATTATGTTGGTAAAATTGTGCTATATAATCCTCAATTGATTTATGTGGATCTGAATAATATTCGAACATTGATTGATGTCTCGCAGATATTTTTCCACTTCTTATGAAAAATATTTCTATAGATATAAATAAGTCATTATAATAGTATCCAATAATATCTCTATCCTTTAAATCGTTAAGATTTATTTTTTGTCTATTTGTTGTTGTTTTAATATTTTCAATTATATTTTTATATTCTAGAGCTTTTTCATACTCTAGATTTTCGCTTGCATTACTCATTTTTGTCTCAAGATTCGCTATAACCTCTTTTATATCTCCTTTTAAGAATCTTTTAATACTCAAAATAACTTTATCATAGTCTTCTTTAGTTACTTCTTTTATACATGGAGCTAAACATTGTCCCATATGAAAGTACAAACACTCTTGTTTAGGCAATCTTCTACATTTTCTAAGAGGATAAACCTTATTAAGAAGTTTTACAGTTTCTCTAGCAGCACTTACGTTTGGGTATGGTCCAAATAGATTCTTAGATTTCTTTGAAATATTCCTAGTTACAACCAATTTAGGATTTTTTTCATTTGTAATTTCTATATAAGGATAAGTCTTATCATCTGTTAGTTTTATATTATATCTTGGATTATATTTCTTAATAAGATTTAACTCTAATAAAAGAGCATCTAACTCACTATGAGTAACAATATATTCAAAATCATCAATATTCATAACTAAACGAGAAGTCTTAGCGTCATGACTTCCTGTGAAATAAGAAGCTAGCCGCTTCTTAAGATTCTTGGCCTTACCAACGTATATGATTATGCCTTCTTTGTTTTTAAATTGATACGATCCAGGTAGGCTGGGAACGGTATCTAACTTTTCTTTTAACATATTATCACCTATTTATTTAACTCTTCAATATCTCCAAACAGTGCGATATAAACACTCTTAAAAGCAGAAGAATAGATATTTGAAAGTTCTTGTGATGTTTCTTGTTTTCCACTACGATGCCATCTAGATAATAATGTCCAAGCAGAAGAAGCAGCAATATCCATTGTATATCCCTCTGCAATTTTGTTTATCCTAACCAAAGTATAAAATTGTCTTCTTCTTATATTTATTAATTCTAATATTCCAGCAACCATTAAATATTCTAATTTAGTATTAATTACTGTGTCAACTAATTTTTCTTCCTCATCTATTCTTTTAAAGAAACTTTGAATTAAATATAACTCATCTTCCGGTTCTTCTGTTAGTGACAATTCTAAGATTGAAGCAAAAAAATCTTCAAAGAACATTTTCACCTTTAGTTTAACAATATCATCCTTTGTACTAAAGTTACGATAAAAAGTAGCTCTTGAAATACCTGCTTTTGTTATTATCTCAGATATCTTTATGCTTTCATATGATTTTCTTTCTAATAACCTGTATAAAGCCTCAAATGTCCATTCTCTTGTATACTTAATTCTCATATCCAGTTTCTCATTTTGATACATAATATGCCTCCTTGTTTCATAGAATTTGATTTGATTGAAATCAAGTTGAATCTATTATAACATATAAGTAGATACGATACAAATGTAACATATCTATATATTTGTACAAAAAGGGGCTGATTGTATGAAAAGATTAATTCACATCATGTTTACTAGAAGAAAATTAGTGATTCTTTTGTTTGCACTTATATTTGGGTATGGTATCTATAGCTACTTTGTTATTCCTAAACAAGAGATGCCAGAAATAGATACTCCTTATATGGTTTTAACTATCGTTGCACCCAGTGTTAGTGCTAGTGATATAGAAGATACAATTGTTGATGATATAGAGAAATTAATACTAACTTATGAATACGTAGATAGTGTTAAGAGCACAGTTTATGATAACTATGCAGTTATATTAACCCTCTATACATACAGTGCACCTGATCCTGATCAACTAAGCTTTGATATATTCGAGAAAGTTAATGAATTAGAGCTTAGTGACAGCATTAGCGAGATCAATTACTCATCATCTTTTGATGATCCACACGTCATTTTTGCTGTTCATTCAGATGAATTATCCGAAGAAGAACTACTAAGTTACGCAGAATCATTTAAAAACCAACTATTATTAATTGATGAAATTCAAAATATCAATATTGATAGTGTTTTTGGTAATGAAGTAGTTATAACTTTAGATACAACTTTACTTGAACTATATGGTTTAGATATTTATACAATCTATCAAATACTATATGCTAATTCATTAAACATTCCTCTAGGAGGTATTAATACTATTTACGGTAGTATTAGTATCTCTGGGAATGTTGAAATTTCTGATCTTGAAGATTTAGAAGGAATGATTATAATACCCGAAATACCAACAATAAGTCCCGCAGTTACTTTAGGGGATATTTCTACAATAGATTTAGAAAATACAAGTTCCAAGATTTATGAGTTTAATGAGGATAAAACAATCTTCTTAAGCTTATTCTTCAAAAATGATATTGATTTCACAAAAATGGGAGACGATATCTTAAAAGCAAAAACAGATTATTTGTTAGAAGAAGATAACAATCTCCTAAAAATAGACGAAATGCTATTTCTTCCTGATTATGTAGATGCTCAAATAAATAATGTGTTCTATAGTTTACTTGTATGTGTTGTTATTGTTATGGTAATTGTTCTTATTGGTCTAGGTTTTAGAAATAGTCTATTAATTATCATTACTATACCTTTAATTATCTTTACGACAATCGCTGTTCTTTACTTAGGTAAATACGAACTCCATAAATTAACAATAGTTGGTTTAATAATAGCTATTGGTATACTAGTAGATAACTCAATTGTTATTACTGAGGGTATTAAAGTTAATATTGATAAAGGATTAACAAGAATAGATAGTGCTAAAAAAGCAATTAGCGATAATTTTGCTCCTGTGCTTAGTTCAACACTTACTACAATTGCTGCATTCGCAGTTATTATGATGCTCCCAGGCTTTTTAGGTGAGATAGTAAGGAGTTTCCCTTTCACTGTAATAATCGCTATATCGATTAGTTATGTTGTCAGTATGATGCTTAGTCCTGTTTTAGCTACTTTATTTCTTAAACCAAATAAAGAAGATAAAAAGAAAAAAGTATCAGTTCATGAAAAGAATATAAAGAAAATGATTGGTTTCACTGTTAAGTTTCCATTGTTTTGGATTGGTTTTAGTATTTTGTTACTTGTAGGTAGTGTTTACTTTGCTTTTGAGAATCAAAATTTAGATCTATATCCAAATGATGAAAGAGGAGTAATCTATATTGATTTTGAGAATGAAGTTTTAGGTGATCTTGAATCAACTGATTTACTAGGTGATTCTATAGAAGAAGTTTTTAGTGATAATAATCATGTATTAAACTATTCAACAAGTATTGGTGGAAATTTACCTGATTTCCACTTTAGTGCAACCTTAATTAATGAACGAAGTCACATCGGAAGAATCTATCTTAATCTTGATTACGATGAAGAAAATCTTTTAAAGTATAAAAAAGAATTAGAAAACGATTTAAGTGATTTAGATAGCGTTAAGATAACAGTTAATGTTTTAGAATTAAGTCCACCAATCGCTCCAGTAAGACTCACACTAAGAAGTGACAACTTAACTCAACTTGATGAGTTAAGTTCTAACGTATTTGACGACATAATTGAATTAGATAACGTTAAGAGCTATGTTGCAACTAAAAATATTCAGTCTCCAAAATATATTATTACATATGATTTTGATGAAATTAGTAATCACTTTCTAACTAAAGCACAAATCGATATGGTTATAGCTTTAAACTTAAATGGGTTTGATTTAAACATCTTCAATTTCAATAACGAAACAATTAATGTAAGTTTAAACAGTGATGTTACTTTAGTAGAAGATTTATTATTATTAAACATATACAGTGAAACTTTAGATGCTTCGTATACACTAGATAATTTTATTTCAATTGAATCAGTAGTTGATTATAGTATTATTAATCGTCTAGACAACCAAGGATTAAGTTACATCGACTTATATTTCACAGATGACTCTAGTTTAAATGAACTAGAGAATGATGTTAGAGATATTGTAAGTGATTATAACTTAGGTGATGTAAATGCTACATATGGTGGAGAAAATGAAATGTTTGAAGAAATAAGTGGTGATATAATTAGAGCTAGTATTATTGCGTTAGTATTAATTTATATAATTATGTTTATTCAATTCAATAATTTTGTTAAACCATTAATTGTTTATTTAACAATTCCTCTAAGCTTCAGTGGTAGTTTCTTATTCTTAATTATCTTTAATAGTCCAATAACTGCGACTAGTTTGATAGGGATGGTAAGCTTAATCGGAGTAACAGTCAATACTGGTATATTGCTTGTTGAATATATTAGTAGAAACCACCACAACGGAAGTGATGTTAAGCAAGCATGTATTGATGCTGTATTCTTAAGATTCAGACCAATTATGTTAACAAGTTTTACAACAATACTCGGATTAATCCCGTTACTTATAACTGGTGGGAGCTTCTTTAAACCACTAGCCATAACATTTATGGGAGGAATGGTGACAAGTACTATACTAACAATTTTCTTAGTTCCAAGTGTTTACTACATGATTTATCACAAAAAGACTAAAAAAAAGGCCAGTGAATAATTCACTGGCTTAAAAATACTATTTTTTTGGTAATACCTTTTTTAATCCTTGTTCGATTCTATTTCCATAATCTAAAGATTCATCATATTTAAATATTAAAACAGGACTCTTTCTCATATTAACTCTGTGAGCTAATGTTGATCTAACAAAAGCTTTTGATCTTTCAATTGCTTTTTTAGCTGCTTCTTTTTTAGTGTCTTGCCCTAATATTGTATAGTAAACAGTTAAGTAACCTAGATCCTTAGTAAGTCTAACTTCAGTAATTGTTATAAACCCAATTGATTTATCTTTTACTTCTCTCATAAAGATTTCCGTTAAAACTCTTTGAATTGTGGATTCAAGTCTTAAATGTTTTGACACTATCTTTTAACTTCTCTTTCTACTGATGCCTCGATGACATCACCTTCTTTAAGATCGTTATATCTTTCAATCATAATTCCACATTCAAATCCTACACGTACTTCTTTAACGTCGTCTTTAAATCTCTTAAGAGATGCCATTTTACCTTCATAAACTACAATACCTTGTCTGATGATACGAACTAGACTATTTCTTTCAATAGTCCCATCAGTTACATAGCATCCAGCGATAGTTCCAACTTTAGAAATCTTGAAAGTTTCTCTAATTTCTGCTTGTCCTGTAACTATTTCTTCATAAACTGGGTCTAACATTCCTTTAAGTGCTAATTCTATTTCTTCTAAAGCTTTATAGATAATATTATATAGACGTATTTCAACACCTTTTTCAGTAGCATGGTTTCTAACTTCTGCTAAAGGTCTAACGTTAAATCCAATAATTATTGCTTGTGATGCTTGAGCTAAGATAACATCAGTTTCAGTTATAACTCCAACACTTGCGCGGATAACATCAATTTTAGTTCCTTCAACATCAATTTTTTCAATTGATGCTTTTAAAGCTTCAATTGAACCATGTGTATCACCTTTAATAATAATTCTTAATTCTTTTAATTCTCCATCAGTTAAATGAGCAAACATTTCTTCTAAAGAAACAGCTTTTCCAACTCCTCTTTCTACTTTCCAAGAACGATGAGCTCTTTCTTCTGCGATTAGTCTAGCTTTTCTTTCTTCTGTAAAGACCATGAACGAATCTCCTGCTTGAGGAACATCATTTAATCCAGTAACTTCGACAGCTTGACTCGGTAAAGCACTAATTAATCTTTTGTTAGTATCATCTACCATTGCTCTAACTTTACCGAATGTATTTCCAGCAACTAATACATCACCAATTTTCAAAGTTCCGTTTGCAACTAATAGCGTTGCAACAGGTCCTTTACCTTTATCTAATTTAGATTCAATAACAGTACCAATAGCTAATCTGTTTGGATTAGCTTTATACTCATTAATTTCTGAGGATAATTGAATCATTTCAAGTAAGTTGTCAATCCCAATAGCTTTTAAAGCAGATACTTCACAAAAAATAGTATCTCCTCCCCATTCTTCAGGGATAAGTCCAAATTCTGTTAGTTCTTGTTTTACTCTGTCAGGATTAGATCCTTCCATATCAATTTTATTAATAGCAACGATGATTGGTACACCAGCAGCTTTTGCATGATCAATTGCTTCTCTTGTTTGAGGCATTACACCATCATCAGCAGCAACAACTAAAACAGTAATATCTGTAACTTGAGCACCACGTGCACGCATTTCAGTAAATGCTGCATGTCCTGGTGTATCAATAAATGTAATTAGTTTATCATTTTTCTCAACTTGATATGCACCAATATGTTGAGTAATTCCACCAGCTTCAGTATCTGTTACTCTTGTATTTCGGATTGTGTCTAATAAAGTTGTTTTCCCATGGTCTACATGTCCCATTATAGTAACAATAGGAGGTCTTTCAACTAAATCATCTTCATTATCAATAATTTCCATTTCTTCAAATCTTGTAACGTCTGTTTTAATTTCATCTTCTAAAGTATATCCGAAATCTAAAGCGATAAGTTCAATCGTTTCACGATCAACACTTTGAGTTTGTGCAGCCATAATGCCAAGAGCCATTAATTTCTTAATAACCTCAGTTGGACTTACATTTAACCCAAGAGCAACGTCAGCAACAGACATATCTGTTACAAAATATAACACTCCATCATTTTTGATTTGTTTTTCTTGTGGAAGGTTCGTGATTCTTGTATCTTTTTGTTTAGTTTTTTTGATGTTTTTCTTAGCCATCAAAAATCACCTCTTTCTTTAGGAATCTAAATATTCGATAAATTTATCAATAAATCCCTTGTCTGAAACTAATATAACTTTGCGATTATTCTTACCAATTGCTTTAGACAGTTCTTCTGTATTAAAACTTTGAATAAGAGTAGCATTATAATTATTAGTCTTTTTAACTATTTTTCCTTTTATATTGTCACCAGCATCACTTGCTAAAAAGACAAGATTATGTTGATTATTCCCGAGTCCCTTTAAAACAAATTCTTCTCCTAAAACTATTTTTCTAGCTCTAGTTGCTAATCCTAATAACCCTAATATTTTTTGATTATTCATTTTCAAATAAACTTAACAAATCTGAATAAATTTCCTCAGGAATTGTTATTTCTAAATGACGATCTAACTTTTTAGTTTTTATTGCTTTTAAGATAACTTTCTTATCTTTTTTTAAGTAAGCTCCTCGTCCATTCAATTTTCCAGTTAAATCGACACTTACTTTACCCTCTTTGTTTTTTACAACTCTAATCAATTCTCTTTTTGGAAATTGCTCGTTTGTAATAACACATTTTCTTAAAGGTACTTTATGCTGTTTCACTATCTAACCTACGGTATCTAATACCCTCTTCTTTAGCTTGAGTAATTGATTTGATTTCGATTTTCCAACCACTTGATTGAGCAGCAAGTTTTGCATTTTGTCCTCTTACTCCAATTGCAGCTGTTAAATCTTTATCTTTAACAATAACAAGGGCTTGTTTTTTCTTTTTATCAGGATTTATAGCGATTATTCTAGCTGGTTCCATTGCTGATTGTATTAATTCAATCGGCTTAGAAGACCATCGGTAAATATCAATTCTTTCACCTTGTAAAGCTTCTAATACTTCGCTAATTCTAGAACCTTTATATCCAACTACAGATCCTACAGGATCTACATTTGGATCATGAGAATAAACTGCGACTTTAGATCTATCTCCTGGGTCTCTTGCGATACCCATGATTTCTACTGTCCCATCCATTATTTCAGGACAAACTTGTTCGATTAATCTCTTAACTAAGTTTTTATCTGTTCTTGAAACAAATACTTTTGGTCCTTTTGTAGTCATTTCAACTTTAGTTATATATACTTTTAATCTTGCAGAAACTCTTGAATCATCACTTTTTAGTAATTCTTTTCTAGGTAAACTTGTTTCTAAGCCTTGTCCTAAATCTAAAGTTACAAAATCTTTATTCAAAGCAACAATTTCTGTTGTAATCATTTCATTTTCTTTTTCCTTAAAGATTTCATATGCTCTTTCTCTTTCAAGTTGTTTTAACCCTTGAGTTAAAATTTGCTTAGCTGATGAAGCAGCAATTCTACCAAAGTCTTTTATTTTCTCTTTGATTGTAATTACGTTTCCAACTTTTGCAGTTTTTCTTCTTTTTTTAGCATCAGATAATAAAATTTCACCTGGTTGTGCATCTTCAGCAACTACAGTATATTCAGCTGATAATAGAATTTCATTTTTGTCTTCATTAAACTCTATACGTGCATTTTCAGAAGTGTTATGTATTTTTTTATAAGCATTCAATAACCCTCTACCCATGATTTCTAATATCTTTTCTTTTTCTAATCCTCTGTCTAAAGCAATCAAATCTAGTGCTTTAAAGAAATCTTTACTAATCATTTTTATTCCTCCTAAAATATGATTGCTAGTCTTATATAAGACACGTCAATATAATCAATTTTTATTTTCTTATTTTTATAAGTTATTTCAATTACTTCTCCATTAAATGAAAGTAATTTTCCAGTAAGAGTTTGTTCGATTGTTTTTATATATACAGTTTTACCAATTACTCTTTTAATCTCTTCGCTACTTCTTAGTTCTCTTTCAGCACCTGAAGAAGAAACCTCTAAATTATAAGCCTCTTGAATCGGATCTAAAACATCAAGTTCATCACTCAAAATATGGGATACTTTTACACAATCATCTACGTCAATAAATGTGTTATTCTCTATTAAAACTTTGAGAACATTTTCACCATTTTCTTTCTCATAAATAACATCATATAAATAATATCCTAATTCTTCAACAATCTCTTTAAATCTGTTTTTTACCTTTTCCATATGATCACTCTCCTTTTTTAGCAAAAAAAAGGGTGGGTTTGACCCACTCTCTAACTCATATGCATTTGTATTTTATCATATTAAATTCAATAAATCAAGTATCTTAAATAATTATATATTAAGTAAAAAATTATAGATTAATTTTGTATTTTTCAAACTCAATTTTGAAAGTTTCTTATTCTTTAAGAAATCATTAGTATTTCCAGTATTCAAATTAAGAGAATTATAGATTTTATAATTGGTTATCTTCTTTTCTTTTTTTAGAGTAATTATCTTCTTGTGATATATTTCCTTGAGTCTTGAATCTCTTTTGCCTAATTTACTCTTATAAGAATGAAATGCTTTATACAAATCATCGAACTCATTCAAATCTTTAAGAAAAACTTCTCCTAAGGAATTATAGTTCTTTTCATATTTTTTTGATGTTTCTCGATATTTTCTATATAGATTTTTTAATGCTTTCTTATGTTTCTCAAGTGTCTTCCTCTTTTGATCACTAAATAGTAATAATAGAGAAACTAAAGTCAGAAGTCTTTCGTTAGTTTCTACTTCTTGTTCCAGTTTAAAAAGGCTAAGAGTATTTTCTTCAGTCATACTTTTAACATAATTTTCTAAGAAATGTGTAAATTTAAGTTCTCGCATAAAATCACTCCTTTAGCAATAAATAATCCTCATATGATGTAATTAATTCATTATATTCTCTTTCGTTCAAAGCTGACAACTTAGCTTCAATAATAAGATTGTCTAATTTAATCCAATCAACATTTTTAATAACTTCTTCTGTTCTTATATCTTGTTGATCTTTCCTTCTTCCTGCATATAGTTTAGATACAATTAAGTCTTCTAAAGATAAGGAGTAGTAGGTTAGGACTTTCGTGTCTATATTTATTTTCACTAGTCTATCTTCATAATTGTAAGGAAATCTGAATACTAGTCCGGATACTTTCATATTCATATCATATTTATCAAAAAAAGGTATAATCTCCTTAGAAGCAGATAAAATATCAATATCCATTGTAGCTCTTGAAATAAACCCCATTATCAAAAATGCTCCTCCTCCAACTATCACACACTCAAAGTTTTTGTTCTCAAAAAGCAAAAGTATTTCTTCATCAAATTCTATCAAACGCTTTCTTAATTCAAATAAATTCATAATAGCACCTTCTATATATTTTTTTAATTAATAGTATTAATATAAAATAATTATAACATAAAAAAAATAATAATCAAATAAATCAATTATTATTTAAGTAATGCATAATTATGCTTCCTGCAACCCCAACATTTAAGCTCTCAACTCCGCTTGTTTTTATTGTTATATTTTGATAAGTTTCCTCAAGAAGATTGCTTGTTACGCCTTGTCCTTCGTTTCCTAAAATTACAGCCATCTTTTTCGAAGGTTTTATGCTTTCCAATTTATCACCGTTTAATGCTGTTCCATATACTTTGAATTCTGGATTTTCTTTAATAAAATCTGAAGCTTTCATTTCAATGATGTTCAAGTAAAACATTGCACCTTGAGTACCTCTAATTACTTTATCATTATATAAATCAACTGTATTATCTAATACTACAGTTTTAAAGTTAAAAGCGAGTGCGCTTCTAAGTAGAGTTCCAAGATTACCTGGGTCTTGGATTCTTTCTAAGATTAATACTTTATCAGATATTTCTTCTTTTTTAATTTTATGACAAATACAAACTACTTTTTGAGGTGTTTTTGTCTTTGTAAGTTTAACTAATACTTGATTAGTAACATAATGGACATTATCACCTTGAATGCTTCTGTCAGTTGTAAAGATGTATTTAATAATATCAAATTTCTTTGCTTCTTCAAATAAATGATACCCTTCAACTACAAATAAGCTAAACATATCTCTATATTTCTTTTGTTGTAATTTTACAGCATCTTTAACTAAAGGATTATTAACACTAGTGATTTCCATAAAATCACCTCCAAAAACATTATACCACACTAAGATACTAATACTTATTTGATTTTTTAACTTGTTTGGCGTATTATTAATTTATAGTATTAAATACTTCTGTGGGGGATAAGCATGTGAGAGAAAAATGTAGTAATCAAATAGAATGTTTTCATGTTCTTTTTGATTGCTTTTTTTAAAAACGGACATATCAGTCCTATTTTTCTCTAATTATATTTGTTTTAATAAAAGTATAGTAAGAAATATGAAAGGGAGATGGAACAATGAAGGGATTTAGAAGAAAAGGGATAAGTAATAATGTAATACTAGTCACAACAATTTTGAACAGAAAATTGAGAAAATTATTAACTGTTGTCGCTTTAATTGGATTGTTATGGAGTTATGTTCCATGGAATCAAATAAATGCAGTTACACAAGGTGATGTATCAATTGATATGATACAAGAGGATCCTAATCAGATGACTGATTATCCCACTACTACTGATCCCGACTTTGATCAAAGTCAGGTAGAAATAGATAGTGAAGTAGAGGATGGAAGAACACTATCTTCAAAAACATTTAGGAAAATAGATGGAACATATGAAATAGCTATGTATAATGATGTAATACATTATGAAGATGAAGGTAAACTTAAGAATATTGATAATAGTTTAACTTATGATGAAAACACTAATGAATATGAAAATAAGGAAAACATACTTAAATTAAAGTTTCCGAAGAAGCTTGATGATAATAAATCCATCAAACTATCAATGGATAAGTATAGTATTGATTGGAATGTAATCAATATAAATGAATCAGATATTACATTTGATGATACCATTATAAATCCAAGCAATATAAAAGAATTGGCTAATATAAATCAATCAGTTCTTTATTCAAATGTACAATCAAATGTTAATATTGAATATATTTTAACGGGAAGTAAAATAAAGGAAAATATAATTTTAAATAGTTATACTCCTGATTTTAGTATGACTTTTGAATATAAACTTAAAGATTTATCATTAATAGAAAATGAAGAAGGAAATATATTATTTATAAATGAAGATAACGAGGTTATCTTCACTTTTAGTAGTTTATTCATGATGGATAATGAATTAAATGATTCATTAGATATTGAATATACACTTATAGATACAGGGAATAAGACGTATGAAATTACTATCACTCCAAGTGATGAATGGTTACAAGATGCAAGTTATCCTGTGAAAATAGATCCAAGTATATTAGTTAACGGATCTACTACACCTGGTATAAGAGATAAATATGCATGGGCTACAAAAGCTTTAGAATATATTGATTATCTTATAGTCGGGAAATATGGTTCTTTAGTCTATAAAAGTTATATTGAGGTAGATACATCTTCAATTCCTGAAAATGCTATTGTAACTTATTCACATCTACAACTTAGAACATACAATAATGATTCATACAACAAATGCGATATTTTTAGTTGTCAAATTAATCTTCGTCAAGTTAATGACACGTCTGATTGGAGTGATATTAGAAATACTTCTTTTAATGATGTTGATAGTTTTATTGAAGATTATGAGTTTGTTTATCCTTCTGATAGTGGGATTGAATACTATCATTGGGATATTACTAAAATAATTAATGATTGGGAAGATGATGATAGAACACTGGGAATCTTTGAACTGACAAAGCAAACAGTCTTGAATGATGATAGAATGTATTTTGCTTCAGAAGGATATTCTACAACAATGGGTCCAAATGTGACAATTGGTTATCAACTTACGACTGGGTTATATGATTTTTGGACATATCATAGTATCCCTATGAACGATGCAGGAACTGCAATGATTAGTGATTTTACTGGAGAGCTAAGTGTTGTAAGAAATGATTACACAGGAAGCCATGGAGGAATGGTTATTGACTTTGGAATGTTTTATAGTGAAAACTTAAGAGAAACTGATATAGGGTATGGAAATGGTTGGAGAACCAATTTTAACAGTACAGTTGAAGATACAGGTGATGAGTATGTGGTTACTAATCCTAGTGGAAGTCAAACACATTTTGAGTACATGCCTTGTGAACAAGCCACTGATGAACCATTAATTAGAGATGAATCATTAATATGCTATTTAGCCGATGATGGTAGTCGTAACATATTAGTTGAACATGATTACGATGATGATTCTACTGATGAGATACTAATCTATACAACTAATAGAATAAGATATATTTATGAATCAAATAGACTTGAAAAGATTGAAGATGTAAAAACAGGATATTTCCTTGAAATATCTTATTCTAATGATCTAATTTCTCAAATCACAGATTATTTTGGGAACTATATATTAATGGAATACAATAACGATATTCTTGATTATGTTTTTGTTGAATTATGTCAAACATGGAACAATGATGTCTGTATATCAATCAATCTAGTTGAAGTAATAGATTACGATTATGATAGTGATGGGAATTAAAATATTTATACATTTGATATTTCTGGGTATTCACGTTCCGTAATATATAATTACGATTTAGATACTGGACAATATGAAGACACTTCATATTCAATTGGCTCAGAAAACTTAATCAAAACATATACTTATGAAAGTGATGATTTACTTAGATTAATAAGTAAATCACTTACCCTTGATAATAATACACCAACAAATGAAAGTGATGACACTACATTGAACACAATTACATATGATTATTTTGAAGGTTCAGATGTAGTGAATGGAGATGTTTCAAATAGAATTGAATCAATAACACAATCTTTCGATTCTGGAACTTATGTGCAATCTTTAGAATATAACGAGCAAGGGTTTATAACAAAAATATCAGATTATAATTCAGACGTTATAGAATATTACTACGATGAAAAAGATCAATTAGTTAGAGAAAATAATGAGACTGAAGATTACACAATTATTTATTCACATGATGATTATGGTAATTTTAATTTAGTAAAACATTCTGATTTTGTATCTGGTTTGAATTTGCCTTCAGTGTACACTAAAGAAATAACTTATTCTTATCATTCAGTTTGGAAAGACAAAATTAGTGGTATAAGTGTAATTTCAAGCAGTGGAAATTACACTGTATCTTATAATTATGATTTAATTGGTAATTTAACAAGTGAAGATGATTCAAGAGGTAGTGCTCTTGATATTTCATATGAATGGGAAGGTAGAAGTTTAATTGAATTTGAACAAGGTTCAAATACTTTCACATATACATATAATCAAAATGGTATTAGAGATTCTAAAACAGTAAATAGTGTCACAACTA